>CAZYJH010000037.1:0-11730 GCA_964647775.1 uncultured Candidatus Bathyarchaeia archaeon | reverse complement strand
TTATCTCCAGAGGCGACCTTATACCCCTCGGAATCATGGGTCGCAGAATAAATCTCATGGTTACAGGGTTTCAGCCGCCAGCAGCAGCCGTGATTGTGGTTCCGTCCACACAGGTTGTTCTAAGCGACAAGCCTGCAAAAGCGTTGGCGATGGAGGTTCCTCGGGTAATGTATGAGGACATTGGAGGACTAACTGACGAAATCAAGAAGGTACGGGAGGTGATTGAGCTTCCTTTGCGGTATCCAGAACTTTTTGAAAGGTTGGGTGTAGAGGCGCCAAAAGGTGTGCTTCTTCATGGACCGCCTGGAACAGGTAAAACGTTGTTGGCAAAAGCAGTAGCTAGTGAGACGAATGCTAATTTCGCTAGTATAAGTGGACCGGAGATAATGAGCAAGTTTTATGGCGAAAGCGAAGGGCGTCTTCGAGAGATTTTCGAGCAAGCCCAAGAGAACGCGCCCAGCATCATTTTCATCGACGAGTTAGATTCGATTGCACCGAAAAGAGAGGAAGTGACAGGCGAGGTAGAGAAGCGAGTGGTTTCGCAGCTTTTGGCGCTCATGGACGGGCTACAATCAAGAGGAAAAGTTGTGGTGATTGGCGCCACAAACAGGCCGAATGCTTTGGATCCTGCGTTGAGGAGACCCGGGCGCTTTGACAGGGAAATCGAAATAGGAGTGCCCAACAAGGATGGTCGTCTCCAAATTCTACAAATTCATACAAGGGGAATGCCTTTGGCTAAGGATGTGGATTTGAAGCGTTTAGCCAGCGTTACTCACGGTTTTGTTGGTGCTGACTTGGAGGCGTTAACTAAGGAGGCTGCTCTTCATGCTCTCCGAAGAATATTGCCTGAAATCAATTTTGAAGCAGATAGCGTGCCAGCGGAGATACTGAACAAGATAATAGTGGACATGAACGATTTTGAGGAGTCGCTGAGGGAGATTGAGCCGTCTGCCATGCGGGAAGTGCTGGTTGAGGTTCCCAACGTTAAATGGGCGGACATTGGCGGATTAGCAGAAGTTAAGGAGGAGCTGCAGGAAGCCATAGAGTGGCCTTTGAAGTATCCTGAAATCTTTGCGTACATGAACACTGCTCCGCCGAAAGGTGTTCTCTTGTATGGTCCTCCGGGAACAGGAAAAACTATGCTGGCAAAGGCGGTGGCTAACGAGAGCGAGGCAAACTTCATCAGCATTAAGGGTCCCGAAGTGCTGAGCAAGTGGGTTGGAGAGTCCGAGAAGGCAATAAGGGAAGTGTTCAGGAAGGCAAGGCAGGCTGCGCCGACCATCATATTCTTTGATGAGCTGGATTCGATAACTCCTGTTAGGGGCGCAGGGTTTGGCGGCTCGCAGGTGACAGAGCGGGTTATCAGCCAGATACTAACCGAGCTTGATGGGCTGGAGGAACTGAAGGATGTTGTGGTGATTGGAGCCACAAACCGATTAGACATTGTTGATCCTGCTTTGCTGCGTCCCGGAAGGTTCGATAAGCTGTTGATGGTGCCGATTCCGGACTTGGATGCTCGAAGGGATATACTAAAGATTAATCTGGAGAAGAAGCCGCTTGCCGACGACGTGAAGATAGACGTTTTGGCGGATAAGACTGAGGGCTACTCTGGAGCAGACTTGGCTGCGTTAGCTAACACAACGTCGATGCTGGTCATCAAAGAGCACATAGCCAAAAGTAAAACCATAGAGAAGGCAAAAGAAAACCTGAAAGACCTAAAAATCAGCATGAAAGACTTCGAGAAAACGCTTGAAAAGATGAAACCATCCACTTCAGCAAAAAACAACAGTAAATTAACTATCTGATGCGAGCCTCCGCGGGGAATTTCTTTTCCCCATTTTTCTCTATTTTCTTTTTTGATTAATTCAGTTTTTTGTAACAGATCATTTTTTGACTAGAAGTAATTTTTTAGTCATTTCCGAGAACCAAGAAAACTAATCAGGTTAGGAAAAACAAAAGTTAATCCAGAGGGTTTGGGGTTAAAATTTAACCAAAAAAAGTAGGACCTAAAATGGGCGTTGTGGGGAGGGAAGAGGTCTTACTGGACCTGATGGACCATACGGGTTTAAAGGATAAAACTGGCTCGGAAGCTGGTTAATTTCTGCAACTTTTGTGTTCATTTATGATACACCACGTTTAGGTTAATCACTATTAGTCAGGGCATCGGGGATATTTGTTGATTAAGAATGGCGAAAGCTAATCACATCATAAAAGAAGTTTTAGTTGTTTTCTGCCTTGGATATCAGTTTTGTAATGTAACCCATTAACTGGTAAGAAACATTTAGGCGATATGAAACATCGTTTTCAGAGATAGCTTTTGAGTATATCTGGAGCATTCCATCAGTGAAGACAGCTGAAACAACAATCTCGCCATTAGCTGTAATCCATTTTAGTTCAACAGTTTCCTCTGAAACAGAGTAACCTAACCAGCGAAGACTGCCAAACCATTTACCTTTCAGATCAGAGACGATTTTGTCAACTGAAAGCTCAGGAGGAACAAATGACTGAAGGACAGGGGTTCTTGCGGGGGTGGACCTCCGATTTTGCTGTTTTAGTAGTTGTTTACCTTTTGTTGTTAAGGAGTAACCGTTATTGGTTTTTTTGAGAATTTCATCTTCAGTTAATCTGGTCAGTATTCTAGAGAGGGTTTCGGGATGAATTTTCAGTATTCTTTTCAAGCCTTCAAAGGTGAAGTATGTAAGGTCCTCTATGTGGATTACTTGAATAACGTCCAAGTCTCTCTCTTTAAGTTCCGAAATGCTGGTCCAAGATTCATCCAATATGGTATCGCTCACGAATTATCATGATTTCGGTCTCTTTTGAAGATTACCATTCTGTAATAAATCCACCCAGAAAAAGTTCGGCGCCATTTTACATATACTATTATAGGTAAAACTCGTAGAACAGTCTGAAGGTTTGGTGCGGGACTTTGAGGGTTGTTGCTGATCTTCATGGTTTTTATAATCGCTTCAGAATCGTGCGCTCATGGATTTTTATTGCTATGAATAGAAAGGCTACCGTGAACGCGATGAGGGCTAGGATGTCCACAGCCACAGGATAGTAACTTGTGCCTTGTATCGAGTATCTTGCCAAGTCTGTGAAATAAGTTAGCGGCGATATGGCTGAGACGATTTTTCCCCAAACTGGCAGTTCTTCGAGTGCAATGAAGACGCCGCTTATGAAGATCAGTGGAAACTTGATCATGGATGACACCATCATTGTGGTGGCTATGTTGTCTGTGGGCGGATAAGCGGAGAGCAGAATGCTCAAAGACGCAAAGCAGAAAGTGGAAAGAACAAGCCCAAAAAAGAGAAGAAAAGGATTGACAAAGCTGACACCGATTAGCAGGCTTGCAGTCGCGGCGACAGCGGAAACGAGAACGCCGAAGACGAATGAAGAAAGCACGTCTCCCATGAAGATTGTCCGTAGGGAAACGGGTGAAGATATTAGGCGCTCAAGAGTTTTGGCTCTTGCCTCCCACGGAACTATAGCCGGACCAACCGATGTTGCCGTGAAAAAAGCAACCATCCCCAGCAGCCCAGGTATTAGCGTTTCGATGGGCGTGTTTCTTCCGATGTAGAATGAAAGGAAAAGAAAGAAAGGCATCAGAAGCCCGAAGATAATAACGGGTCCCTTAGAGTAGTATATACGTATGTTCTTCTCAACGATGGCTAAAGACTGATTAAACTTTCCCCAAAGAGTGATTTCCATAATACATCACCTAACTTTCTTTCACGAGTTTTAGGAACACGTCTTCCATGCTTGGCGCGAGCGTGTTAATTGTAATGATGTTCAGTTTTTTTGAACGTGCATAACCAACGAGCGCATCTATTATTGCGCTTGTTTCGTCAACGTACAGCTTCAGTTTGTCACCCATCTTGACGGCTTTCTCAACGCCTTTAATGCTTAACATCTCTTCAGTCTTCACAGGTTTATCAAAACTGATTTCGATAGACTGCAACCCGCTACTTCGAAGTCGAAGTCTTTCTGGGCTGTCAATGACTGCGATTTTACCGTGGTTGATTATGGCTATTCTGTCGCAAAGCTGGTTGGCTTCCTCCATATTGTGCGTTGTCAAAAACACTGTTGTGCCATATGCGTTGTACTCTCTGATAGTGTCTTTTATCAACCGTTGGCTTTCAACGTCTAATCCTGATGTTGGCTCGTCCAAGAATAGGATTTGTGGCTCACTGACCAGCGCCATGCACAGAAGCAGTTTTTGTTTCATTCCTTTTGAAAAACCTTTAACAGGATGACCTCTGCGTTCGTACAACTCGAATTTTTTCAGAAGGCTGGCGGCTCTTTCTGTTCTCTGCTTCTTGGAAACTCCGTATAACGCTCCAATCAGCATCAGGTTGTTCCATGCTGAAAGGTCTATGTATGCGTTTGCCATTTCAGGGACAATACCCATCAATTGCCTCGTTTTTAAGCCTTGTTTCAGAATGTCGTAACCGAATATGGACGCGGTTCCTTTGTCCGGCTTTATCACTCCTGTAAGCATTCTGATGGTGGTGGTTTTGCCGGCACCGTTGGGACCTAAGAAACCGAAAAGCTCGCCCTTCTTCACCTTAAATCCTATGCGGTCGACTGCTAGTAAGTCGCCAAAATGCTTCGTTAGGCTCGTGACCTCAACAGCGTTTTCAGTGTTCGTTGTTTGGCACCTCAGGCAGGTCTGTGAGAAGGTTGATTTTGATTTCTTTTGTTTTTAATTTCCAAACTTTTTCTGGGGCGCCGCCTCCGATTTCAAGGTACTCAGCTAATTCTATTATGCCTGCTTGCTCCATTTCGGAAAGGTGATAGTAAAGCCCGGATTTGGAGAGGGTTTCTCCAGCTTTTTTCAGTCCTTCGAAAATTTCATTGGTGCTTTTTGTTCCGTCGCCGATTAAGCGGATGATCGTCCATCTTGTGGGGCAATGTAATGCTCTGAAGTATCTGTGGAATTTGCTGGGTTCTTTTGCGTTGTAGCCCCTGCATCCTTTGCCACACATAAGTCGTTTACCTCTTGAATATCCGCTGCAGTATTATCAAAACTACTGTAATATTACAGCACTATTTAAGTTTTTCAGGGTTGCTTCCCTACATTCAGAAGGAATTACACGCTAACAGCAGTATTTCTCCCGTGATGGTCACCATTGACACCAAAGCGCGGTCTAATTTAATTGAGAAAAGAAATTTAGGGTTTTATGCGGGCAAAATCATTCCTAAGAAGCATAGACTAATCACCTGTCCTCATTGCCACAGAACCATTAAGGTAGATGAGTTTCGAGAACATTTCACCACCAATAGAGGAAAGAAAGCTCTAAATCCAACAAGACCTGTCAAAGCCAAAACAAACCACACTGATTCTTCGAAGACTAAACAATATAAAAGTCAGTCTCCTGTCCAGTTGCTTATTTGCAGAAGAGGTGTACAAAAAATGTAAGGAGCCTCTTATTTTTTGGAGACCAACTGAAAGCTCTTAAAGATGATAAGAGATAAGCTTCTTGAAAACAGAAGAGACCTCAATATTTTGAGAACAAAAAGGGACGTGATTTAAATCCGAGTAATTGCCGACCTTCATATTCACAGCAGGTTTAGCCGTGCTACAAGCCAGAGCATGAACATAACCGAGATAAGCCGTTTCGCAAAAATTAAGGGCTTGAATGTTGTGGGCACTGGCGACTTTACGCACCCAAAATGGTTCAGCGAATTAGCTAACGAACTGACAGAAGATTCGGACACCAGCCTGTACGCCTCCAAGGCGCATCCTGAGTCGCCTGTCCGTTACATGCTAACCTCGGAAGTCTGCACCATATACCCTGTTGACGGAAAATCCAAGAAGATACACCACGTCATCTTTACGCCCAGCCTAGAGACTGCCGCACAAATCAGTGACAGACTAGAACACTTTGGCAACCTAGATGCGGACGGCAGACCAATCCTGGACATGACCTCAGCGCAGCTTGTGGAGGAAGTCATGCAGGTTTCAGACCAGAACGAGGTGGTTCCCGCTCACGTTTGGACGCCATGGTTCAGCCTCTTCGGCGCCTTCAGCGGCTTCGACAAAATAGAGGACTGCTACGAGGACACGACAAAACACATTCACGCGCTGGAGACGGGACTCTCTTCAGACCCGCCCATGAACTGGAGACTAAGCAGCCTTGACAGGTTCACGCTGATTTCTAACAGCGACTGTCACAGCCACTGGCCCTGGAGAATCGGAAGAGAAGCCAACGTCTTCGAGCTGGACAGGCCGACATACATGGGGGTGGTTGATGCCATACGCAAAAAGGACCCCAAACGCTTCAAGTTTACTATAGAAACTAACCCCGCGTACGGCAAGTATCATTGGACTGGGCACAGAAACTGCAATGTCTCCTTGCCGCCCCAAGAAGCAGAAAAGTATGGTAACCGCTGTCCAGTTTGTGGCAGGAAACTTACCAGAGGGGTTGACCAGAGAATTGAGGAGCTGGCTGACCGCCCCGCCGACTACACGCCAGAAAATCCGATAGGCTACAAGCGGCTGCTGCCCCTCTCCGAAATCATCACCGCAGTCCTGGGAGTGAGCTATCAGGGCGCACAGAAAGTGTGGAACATCTACAATCCGCTCGTGAAAAGGTTCGGCGACGAATACACGGTACTCATTGACGCATCCAAACAGGAAATGAGCAAGATTGTTGACCCAAGTATTGCAGAAGCCATCATAAGGGTCAGAGAAGAAAAAGCACATGTGATACCCGGATACGACGGCGTCTATGGACAGCTCGTAATCTTCGACGAAAAACAGGAAGACACGGCTCCGCAGAAGCCTAAACAGAAAAGCATGGCAGACTTCATGTAACCTCTTGGTTCACCAACAGTTTTAAGACGGAACGAAAACCTTAATCGACATACAAAAGGGATGAGCACGTTTTGAAGGATATGCTGACGAAAGCTGTTAACTATGGCAGGAGCCTCGGCGCCGAATACGTTGAGGTTCGGGCACAAAACCTCTTCAAAACCCTCCTGACAACCAAGGACGGCATAGTCGAGGGCGCAAAAGAGGGAACCGAAAGCGGCGCAGGCGTCAGAGTTTTGGCGAAGGGGGCATGGGGCTTCGTGTCTCTTGGAAAACTGGAAACTAAACAGTTAACAGACGCTGTCGAGGAGGCGGTGAGGTTAGCGAAGGCGGCGGGCATCAGAGTGAAATCGCCTGTGAAGCTCGCTGACGTAAAAGCCATAGAAGACAGGGTGGCAGCTACTTCGAGGAAGAATCCGCAGAACGTTTCCATGGAAGAAAAAATCGATAACACCTTGGCGATGGATAAAACAATTTTTGGTTATGACAAGCGGATAAAAAGCTGCACCATCAGCTACTTGGATGTTACAGGAACAAACATTTTCGTCAACAGCGACGGCGCATGCATAGAACAGGACAAACTTTACGTCTGGTCGCGGGTTCTAGCGTCGGCAAGAGAAAATAGCGTCTACGCCTCCGCCAGAGAAGAGATAGGCTCCACATCCGGATACGAGGTCTTCGACACTGAAACCCCAGAGAAGGTGGGAGCCATGGTTGCCAAGCGGGTGATTGAGCAGCTGAAGGCTAAGACGCCGAAGGGCGGAAGCTTCCCAGCGGTGTTAGGTCCAAACGTTGTGGGCGTCTTCATCCATGAGGCTATGGGGCACTTGGCAGAGGCAGACCTCACCCTGTCCGGCTCCGCGCTCTACGACAAGCTTGGAAAACGGATAGGATCAGACTTGGTTACAGTCTATGATGACGGCACAGTTAAGGGCGCCTTCGGCTCCTTCAAGTATGACGACGAGGGAGTCAGAACCCAAAAAACAGCATTAATCACTAACGGAACCTTAACTGGGCTAATGCACGACCGCGAAACCGCACACAAACTAGACATGAAGCCCACAGGCAACGCCAGAGCAGAAGACTTCAGGTCTGAGCCCATCATCAGAATGCGTAACACGTACCTTGCAGCTGGAGACAGCAGCTTCGAGGAGCTGATTGAGGGCATCGATTTTGGTTACTACCTGAAGAGTTTCAGGGGTGGACAGGCGAACTTGGATGGAACGTTTCAGGTGGGAATACAGGAGGCGTATGAGATAGTTAAGGGCAGAGTGGGAGAGCCTGTGCGAAGCGCGTCGATAAGCGGGAACACTCTTGAGACGCTGCATAAGGTGGATGCGGTGGGCAGAGACTTTGAGTTGTGGCCTGGAAGATGCGGCAAGGGTCAGATTGCGTTCATCTGTGATGGGGGACCGCACATTAGGGTGGGAGAGGTGACTGTTGGTGGCGGAGCCTAAAATGCCAGAACTGATAGATTTTGGGAAGAGGGCAGTAGATTTTGCGCTTAGAAGCGGCGCCGAAGAGGCTGAAGCATATCTAAGCATGAGCATCGGCACCTCGATTGACATTGAGAGGGGACAAATCGTCAGAAGCGCCAAGAGCATGGATCAGGGTTTAGGAGTTAGGGCAGTTTACGGGAAGGCAGTCGGCTTCTCCTACACAAACACGTTAACACTCGAGAAAATAGAAGAGGCTGCGAAGAGAGCCTTCAAGGCGGCTAGAGCCAGCAGACCAGACAAGAACTGGCTCAAGTTACCCAGCCAAGGAAGCTTCTGTGAAACAAGAGGCACCTACGACAAAAAGATAGAGGGACTCTCCTCTGATGAGCTGGTGGAAACTGCGGCTACGATGCTGGAGGCTGTTGAAGCGTATGACCGGCGGGTTTTGGCGGTTGATGGGGGAGTGGGAGCATCCGTCTTTCACACTGCTGTCGTTAACTCGTGGGGCGTCGAAGCCATTGACAGGGGCACCGCTGTTGGATGCTCCATGGAGACCATAGCAAGGGATGGGGCGGATGTGACTCCGGCATGTTTCGAGGTGGATGCGGCGAGAGTCTACGCCATTGACGCTGAGGCTGTTGGAGCTGAGGCTGCGAGGCAGGCTGTTTCGTCTCTTGGAGCCAAAAAGATCGAGTCTGGAGCGTTTCCTGTGATTTTTGCTCAGGCTGCGCTTCGTCCTCTGCTCTCTTACACGTTGATTAATGCGGTTAAGGCGGATTATGTTCAGCGAGAAAGGTCTGCGCTCAAGGATAAGATTGGCGAAAAGGTTGCTTCAGAGCTTGTTACTGTATGTGATGATGGGCTTCTTGAGGGAGGATTGTCCACAAGAAAGTTTGATGATGAAGGTGTTCCATCCCAAAAAACTGTGGTCATCGACAGGGGCGTGCTGAAAAATTTCTTGTATGACAGCTACACGGCTAACAGGGCGGAAGTTGAGAGCACCGGCAACGCTTCAAGATCAGGACTTGTTCCGTACGCGTCTACGCCTGTATTGGAGGCAAGCAACTTCGTGTTCAAGGAGGGAAGCATGTCGGCTGAGGAGCTTGTGGGCGAGGTTGATGAGGGGCTGCTGGTTTATGGGGTTCAGGGTGCCCACAGCAGCAACGCGGAGAGCGGCGAGTTTTCTGTTGTGGCTACTCCGGTTTGGAAGATTGAGGGCGGAGAGGTGGCTTATGCTGTGCGGGGGGCGATGGTTGCTGGCGTGGTTTTTGATGTGTTAAGGAATGTTTCGGCTCTGGGCAGTAACGTTAGGAAGATGGGGCAGCTTGTTGCGCCATGGATTAGAGTAGAAAACGTCAGAGCAGTTGGAAGCAGATGAAACATTTTATTTGCCAGCGGGACTCAGGTCTTTACCATCGCCTAAAATGCGTAGACGCCTGCACAACAAATGTCATCAAACCAAAAATCCCCTAACTTTGAGGGTCTGTTTATGGATGTAGTGAACCAGGTTAGGCAAGAACTGCAGGAGAAGGTCGATCCGAATACGAGGGAGTATTCAGGCGCGTTTTTTAAGGAAGAAATCAAGTCTGTCGGCGTTAAGATTACTGTGGTAACAAAGATTGCTGAAAGGCTGTTCAAACAAATCGAGCATTTAGGTAAGGACGCCATTTTTGGGTTTTGCGAAGAACTGCTGAAGTCTGGATACGTTGAAGAGGCGTTTGTTGCATACAAGTGGTCAGACAGTCTGCATGACAGGTATGAACCAGAAGATTTCGAGGTTTTTGAGCATTGGCTAAACACGTATGTGAGCAACTGGGCAGAATGCGACACACTCTGCAACCACACGGTAGGCACCTTTGTAGAAAAGTATCCACAGCATGTTGAAAAGTTGAAGGAGTGGACGCAGTCACAGAACAGGTGGCTTAAGAGGGGCGCGGCGGTAACGTTGATTTTGCCTGCCAGAAAGGGGCTGTTCCTAGATGACGTTTTGGAGATTGCGGACAAGCTGCTGCTTGACGGGGACGATTTGGTTCAGAAAGGGTACGGGTGGATGCTGAAAGAAGCAAGCAAACAGCATCAGCAACAAGTGTTCGAATACATCATCAAAAACAAGGAGACAATGCCACGGACAGCACTAAGGTACGCCATCGAAAAAATGCCGCCGGACCTGCGAAAAGAGGCAATGATGAAGTAGTTTTCAGGTTTGGTGGATACAAAAGCATCAACAGAATGTCTTGTTGGCGGCTATTTTCCCATCATGAAGAGAGCCATTTCGATGTCTGCTATGCTGAAGGGGTAGCCTTCGCTGTGCAGGTAGTCTCGGATGACTTCCAGAGTCCAGATTAGGCGCTGATAGTTTTCGCCCCACCTTTCATCGGAGCAGATGTCTCCGGGCTTTTTGGGTCCTGCAGGGCATTTGAGAACAGGCTTTTCAGCGAACTGCAAAGTTTTCAGGGCGTTCCCAACTCGGCTGTCGTAGATGCAGAATCGTTCTTTATCTAAGAGTGCAATAATTTTTGATGCCTGAGAAATTCCGACCCCTTTAATTGCCAACAACCCTTCAACTGCCTCAGACACCTTGCCTTCGTCAACATAATCGAATACTTTACGGGTTATTTCTAGAACTTTTTGTTCGTCACGCAGAGGAAACTTGCCAAAGCCGCCCCAAGACATTATCAAGTCAAGGGTCACAAGGTCGATTCCGCCAGAGTTTTGGCTCCGAGAAAAGGTTATGGACTCCGTTATCTCGTTGCGTTCCGCCAAACAGACTTGAGGCTGCTTATCATTCCACGAATAGCCTTTTCTGGCTTCGATAAGCCGTAGTTTGTTGGCTTTCGCCCAATCCAAAATAACCTGCTTATGCTTTCTCAAAAACTGGTCTCGGTCAAGCCGTGTTTCTTCTGTTGTGGATTTCTTATCTTTCAACTCAAGTTTACCTTCTGTTTCCACATCTAAAACCAGTAATACCGAGGGATTAATACTTTGTTTTTGTGCAGATTCCTTCCAGACAGTAGACGGATAGTTTCTGTTTTTCTGGACATTTGCTTTCCAAGTCACATTTTGGGCACAACAAAGAAACATCAGAAACATTCAATGTTCCGTTGCCTTCATGTATAGAGTAGACCAGCTTGAGGTATTTCCCTTCAGCTATTCGTGGAATCTTGTTTCTGTTTTTGAGTCCAACCCACTCATAAAGCCGCCTGTCTCCTTTCGAACAGTTACAGGTTCTGCAAACAAAAACCGCATTGTCTGCAGTGTCGGGACCGCCTCTTGAACGGGGCAAAATATGCTCCAAAGTCAAATCGACCTTTCTTCCGCAATAGATACAGACATCAGGCTGTTCCCGCTCTTTGACATATTCTCTGATTGAGGTGGACCAGTTGATTTCTCCAGAAACCAGCTTCTTGAAACGGTTCATAATGAATCCGTACTGGTTCTTGCCGTATCCTGCTGACTCAGAAATTATCTTCGCAT
>CAZYJH010000036.1:0-11953 GCA_964647775.1 uncultured Candidatus Bathyarchaeia archaeon | reverse complement strand
TGCTCTCAAACGAGCAGGTGGCGGAGACGCTGAAAAAGTTTCGTGGAGTAGGAACCTGGACTGCCGAGATGGTGCTGGCTGCTGGCTTAAAGAGAGGCGCCACAGTTCCGGCTGGTGACCTTGGCGTCAGAAGAACGTTTTCAAGATTCTACTCTGACGACAGCATACTTTCAGAGGCTGAAGTCAGAAGCATAGCTGAGGAATGGCGCGAATTCACAAAAGACATAGTCTTTTACATAACCTGCATCGAAAGAGTGTAGAACAACAGCAAAATTCTTGACTCAGTTAAATTCATATGCGATTCTGCTCAAGTAAACTGTGCGCTATCAAAGAAGGACAAGATAATGAAAAAAACTTCTCAAGTTTCAGGCTTCTACAAGTTGTCTCCCAAAGAGAGAATGAAGTATGTACAAGATTTTGCAGACTTAACCGATGAAGAAGCAGAAATTCTTCAGTCAACCGGCGCCCTAGAGATGGAGCTGGCAGACCGCATGATAGAAAACGTGGTCGGAGCGTTCTCGTTGCCTCTTGGAATCGCCATGAACTTTCAAATAAACAAAAAAGATTACATGATACCCATGGCAATCGAGGAGCCGTCAGTGGTTGCCGCAGCCACGTACGCCGCCAAGATGGCACGAAAGAAGGGAGGCTTCTTTACCAGCAGCACTGACCCAATTATGATTGGTCAGATACAAGCCGTGGACATCAGAGACCCCTTCGCGGCAAAAATGAAGATATTGTCAGCGAAAAAGGAGATTCTGCAGAAAGCCAACGACATGGATCCGATGCTGGTTTCTGTTGGAGGAGGCGCCAAAGACCTGGAAGTTAAGGTGATAGATGCACATTCTGGTCCCATGGTGATAACGGAGCTTCATGTTGACTGCAGGGACGCTATGGGCGCCAACGCAGTAAACACCATGGCTGAGGCAGTTGCCCCCATGATCGAACGACTGACCGGAGGCAGAGTCTATCTGCGGATAATCTCGAATCTTGCTGTGAAGCGGTTGGCAAGAGCGTGGGCAGTCATAGCAAAAGAGGAAGTGGGCGGCGAAGAAGTTGTTGACGGCATAGTGGAGGCTTATAATTTTGCGGCTGCAGACCCGTACAGGGCGGCAACCCACAACAAGGGCATCATGAACGGCATAATCGGCGTCGTCATAGCCACAGGCAACGATCACCGTGCCATAGAGGCTGGAGCCCACGCCTACGCAGCAAGAAATGGGCACTACGGCGTCTTGTCCTATTGGGAGAAGAACAGCGACGGCGACCTAGTAGGCTCGATCGAGTTGCCGATGGCTGTAGGGCTTATTGGTGGAGCAACAAAGGTGCATCCAACCGCAAAGGTGGCAATCAAGATTTTGGGCGTAAAAACAGCCAACGAACTGGGAGAAGTTATGGCTGCTGTGGGTTTGGCTCAGAACCTCGGTGCCTTGCGTGCTTTGGCTCATGAGGGAATACAGAGGGGGCACATGTCTCTGCATGCCCGAAACGTGGCGATTACAGCCGGAGCCTCAGGACCGCTGATCGAAATGGTTGTTGAGCGGATGGTTTCGGAGCGTAAGGTGCGGATGGACAGGGCGAAGGAACTGCTGGAAGAATACGGGAAGAAGGGGAAACTGTGATAGTTGTTCCGGGTCCAGCCTCCACGAGTTTGGGGCAAAAAGTTGCTGAAACATTGAATGCCAGAACTGTCTCTGTTAATCATAAAGCCTTTCCTGATGGAGAATACTGTCTCCGCTTTGAAGGCGACTTGAAGGGTGAAGAGGTGGTTGTGGTTCAGTCCACTGGACCTCCACAGGACACGAACCTAATGCAGCTTCTGCTGATGCTGGACGCAGCCAAAGAGTTGGGAGCAGAAAAGGTGACGGCTGTGGTGCCGTACTTGGCTTTTGCTAGGCAGGACAAACGGTTTCTGCCCGGTGAGGTCATCAGCGCCAACACCTTAGTTAAGCTTATTGAGGCATGCGGAGCGGACCAGTTCGTGACCGTGAATATCCACTCCGAAAACACGTTGAAGCGTTTCTCGGTTCCAACAGAAAACCTTTCAGCCATAACACTGCTGGCAGAGCACTTCAAGAACAGAGGATTGGATGGCGCCTTTTCGTTGTCTCCGGATAAGGGTGCAGTCGAGTTGGCTGAGGAGGCGGACAGGGTTCTTGGCGGAGGATGCGGCTGGCTAAAGAAGGAACGTGACCGCTACACAGGCGAGATTCAGGTGGAAGAGAAAAGCCTCAACGTGCAGGGCAGAGACGTGATTGTCTTCGATGACATAATCAGCACTGGAGGAACCATAGCAAGGGCAGTGAAGATGCTGAAGAGTCAAGGGGCACGAAGAGTCTACGCTGCCTGTGTGCATCCGCTGCTGATAGGCGAAGCAACACAGAAGATTCTGCAGAACGGCGCTGAAGAAATTGTGGGAACCGACAGCATCCCCACGTCCGTGAGAACAGTCTCGCTTGCTCCACTCATTGCGGAGGCGTTAGCAAGATAGGTGCCAAACAAGTGGCAAAACTTTTTTTCCTGCTTTCAGGCGCACATGAGACCTTACCCGTTTCTGAAGCGCAGGCTATCCTAGAGGCGGAAGGCTACAAGTATCAGATTTTGGAGCAGTTGACACAGGTTCTGCGGCTTGAAGCTGACCCAGACAGCGTAAAGGCAATCCAGTCTAGGTCTGCCCTGACCCGAATTTGCTGCCAAGAAATCTTCAACTGCGACGCCAATCTCATCGAAATCTTAGCTAACATACGTTCCGCTTCTTTGGATGAGTTTATCGAAGAGGATGAAAGTTTTGCTGTAAGAGTTAGGCGCGTGAAGGGCGTCACTCCTGAGCTTGTTCGTGTTAACTTGGAAAGGAAACTCGGAGGGCAGATATGGGAAACGGTCAAGAAACCAAGGGTTGACTTGTCGAATCCCCAGAAAACGTTTTTCGGCGTCCTAACAGACAAACGGTTCATTTTCGGACTAAAAACTGCGGAGATAATCCCGAAGCCCTTTTCGGAGAGGAGACCCCGAAGGCGACCCTTTTTTCATCCCACAGCCATGCAATCCCAGTTAGCGCGGGTTATGGTGAATTTGGCTCAACCAAAGAAGGGCGACTTGGTTTTGGATCCCTTCTGTGGAGCCGCAGGCATACTTGTAGAAGCGGGACTAATAGGATGCAAGGTTCTGGGTTTTGATGCGAAGCCGCACATGCTACGGGGAGGACACAAAAACCTTCACCACTATGGAGTAGAAACTGAAGGTGCGATTATAGCTGATGCGCGTTATCCTCCAGTAACCAAGGCAGACTGTATTGCCACGGACCCGCCTTATGGCAGATCAGCAAGCACGCTGGGAACAAGCACCAGACTTATCGTTGAGGACTTTCTCTCGGCAGTCACAGACATAATTCCGAAGGGCAGAAGAATCTGTATGGCAGCCCCCCAAACAACAAAAATCGCCGAGGTTGGCGAAGGGGCGGGCTTCAAGCACGTAGAGTCACATTTTGTTTATGTTCATGGAAGTTTAACAAGAGAAATAGTGGTCTTCGAGAAAACGTGACTGAAGACCCATAAAGCCTTAATCAAATAAACAGACACAACATACCATTACGGGAGGGAGCAGCGAGCTGACAGACATGCAGATAATCTTTCTTGGCACCGGAGGAAGCATCCCAACGCCCCAGAGGGGACTGTCAGCCATCGCAGTTAAAAGAAAAACTGAGCTGCTGCTCTTTGACTGCGGCGAGGGCACCCAGCGGCAGATGATTCAGGCGCGGGTAGGCTTTCACCGCAAAGCAAAAATTTTTGTTACGCACATGCACGGCGACCATGTTCTGGGTTTGCCTGGGCTTCTCCAGACGATGTCTCTTCTGGATAGGAGGAAGAAGCTGGAGATTTATGGACCACAGGGAATCAAAGCTTTTGTGGAGGCGATAAACTTGACTGTTCGTTTCTCTCTCACTTTTCCTGTGGAAGTTTCTGAGGTAGAGTCGGGTCTGGTCTGTGAAGAGAAGGAATACACGGTTTACGCCGCCAAATCAGACCACATAAACAACAGCCTATCCTACGCTTTAGAGGAGAAGCCTCGACCCGGAAGATTCAACACACAAAAAGCCAAGAAACTAGGGGTTCCTGCGGGACCCTTATGGTCAAAGCTTCAAGGCGGCTCATCAGTTACGCTCCCAAACGGAACAAAGGTAGAACCTGAAAGGGTATTGGGTCCTCCCCGTCCCGGAAGAAAAATCGTTTACAGCGGAGACACAGGACAGTCAGAAAATCTTGTGAAACTAGCAGAAAACGCTGACCTGCTGATTCACGAAGCCACCTTCGACGATGAACTAAAAGAAAGAGCAGCGGAGGATGGTCATTCAACTCCCGGTGTGGCGGCGGAAACCGCGAAAAAGGCGGGGGTGAAGAAGCTGGTTTTGACTCATATAAGCGCCAGATACAAGGATGCAAACTTGCTGCTGGAGCAGGCAAGAAAGGTTTTCGTTAACACAGATGTTGCGCAGGATTTTATGCGGTTAGAGCTTCCGCTACAGGAAGATTAAGTGAATAGTCTGCGCAGAACCTGAATGCTCTCTTCAATGTGGTCTGTTGATTCTATAACAATCAGGTTGCCGTACTCCGCCTCTTTAACCAGTTTAGCAACGTTTTGCCAGTCTATGCTGCCGATTCCTATTCCTAGGTGCAGGTCGTTGGCTCCATCATTGTCGCTCACGTGCATGTGGACAAGTTTTTTGGAGAACTGCTCCAGGAAAGCCTGAATTTGGTTGTTCAGGTTTGCGTGCGCTACGTCCAGCACCATTCCTATGTCATCGCCAAGCTCTTCGTAGAATCTGCGAAAGTCGTCAGCGCTTTTCATGAGGGAAGGAAAAGGCTCAGGAGTGTTCTCGATGGCAATCTCGACGCCTTCTCGTCTGGCGACCTTCAGTAATGTGCGGACAGACTGCAGATTCAGTTGCCAATCCTTTCCGGGGTAGATGGGGCTGAGTCCAGTTTTGGAGCCTGGATGAAACAGCCAGAGGCGGCAGTCTAGCTGTCCAGCAAGAACAAGCGATTTTGTTAGGCGCTTTAGGACTGCGTGGCGCAGGGCTGGGCTGGGCGTGGCTATGTTTATTCCTGCCCATGGTGCGTGGACTACAAAGTCTAGGTTATGTGCTTCTGCTGCTTTTTTCAGGCGTTTTGCTCTTCTTTGGTTTAGGGTGTGCAGTCCTTCGTCGGGCACTTCTACATGTTTCACGGTGAGTTCGGGTAGGCGCTTCAGAAGAGACTTGAAGGGCTCATCTAGGCAATAGAGCATTGATAAGCCGATTTCTGGTTTAGCCATGGTAGTCACGCTTATTTTGGTCGTTGGGGCGGAGGAGTTCTTTTTGTTGGTTTTGGCGTGAGCCATTTGATTAGTTCCCGTGGGTTGCTGCAGCTGATTTGTACGCTTATGGGTCCCAGCGGCGATTCTGCTGTTTTCTGGCAGAAGGAAATGTGCCCTGCGTATGCGACCTGCTTGTTCAGGTAAAAAGTTACTGACTTATCGTCCATTCCGGCTAGGAAGACTTTTCGGGCAGCCGCTCGAATCCGTTCCCTGGCAAGAATGTTATGCATTTTGGTGAGTCCTCCAGTTCCGGCGGTTTTGGCTATGAGCAGATGTCCCCAGGTTCTGGATTCAACCTTGAAGGTTACTGCTCCAAAGATGTTTTCCACTGCCTGCTTGACTTTCTCCAAGTCTTCGGTGGGGTTAACTTCAACTTCCACGTGAACAGATATTTCATTCATCTTCTAGAATCTCCTTCAAGACCTGCCTGATTACAGTTTTCAGTTGAGTGAAGGCTCCCTCGTTTACAAGCATATAGTCTGCGGTGGCGATTACGTTTCCCATGCCGACTCCGAGTTCTCTCATGTCCCTTTCCATGAAGGCTTCCCAGTTTTGGGGGTCGTCGCTTCGTCTCCTCCGAAACAGGCGCTGATACCTCTTTTTTGGGGAGGCGTGAATGGCAATCAGAATGAAGTTGGGAAAGTGCTTCTTGAATTCTTCGACTTCGGGGAGGCTTCGGATGCCGTCGACGCCGACTATCTGCTCTGTTGCCTTTTTCAGTTTTGGGATGCATCGTTTGGCTACGGCTGCTGGTCCCTCTGCTTCTCTGAGGCTGAGCATTAATGTGCCCAGATTTTCGGGCGTTGGCTCAAGTTTTCTTCTTTTTGCTTCTTCTCTCACCTCGTCGCCCATTATCACAACTGGATAGCCCATCTTCTGAAGGGTTTTCCGGAAGACTGCCTTGCCGGACCCGGGCATCCCAGCTACCGCCACAACGACTTTATCCTTCATCATGAACCCCGCTCTCTTAAGCAACGCTTTATCGAATTAAAGTTTGGTTAAAAGTTATAAAACAGTTGCTGGCAACCGCGAATTTTAGCCATAACCGTAAGGTAGACGCATGAAAATAGTGTTTAGGTAGCGAACAGGCGTTTTTCAGGGGTTTGGTTGTTTGGAGTTTACTTGCGCGATGGTTTCTACCAGTTCGGTTACTTCGTGTATGGTTACACGTTTTATCGAATTCGTGTGCGTAGCCTCCCACAGTTGAGCGGTTAAACTTTTGGGCGGTTGTTTGATTTAACTCGTATGAAGGGGCTGTATGTATTATAAGTAATATTTTAGTTCAGAATCAGACTGAGAAACAAACGCGTTCAACAACATTTATTTATTAAAAACGCCCCATATATTAGTGTAGATTTTTCTTTAATCAACCAAAAGGGGAAGAAGCTCACAGAACCTTGAGTCGCTGTGCGCATACGCGCAAAACTTGAAAGTTTGGCGTAAACTCGGTTCTGGCGCAAAGGCGCCCAAACGGGCAGTTCCTCCTTCTTGGTAAGCATCCGCCCCGAAGCTTACCAAGTTCCCCCTTTTTGTAGTCTAGGCACAAACAATAAACAGGGCAGGACATGGATTAAGTTATTAAAATGGTGCACATGAAAGAGTATAGTTGACTGGTTGAACAGGTTTAAGGTTAGATTTGCCATGTCAGGAACCATCAGAACTTTCTTCTCCTTCGATATTGAAGACCAAGCCATAATCAGGCGACTGAAAGAAGTTCAGGGCATGCTCCTTAACAGTGGCGCAGACCTGAAGAGCGTTGAGCCTCAGAACATCCACCTGACAATCAGATTCCTGGGAGACATATCCCCAAACATGGTTGACCCCATCCACGAAGAAATGAAACAACTCTCCTTCTCGCACTTCACTGTAGAGCTTAGAGGCTTAGGCGCTTTCCCTAAGCCTAATTACCCCCGCGTTGTCTGGGCAGGAATCAGAAAAGGCGCAGACGAAATAAAGGACGTTTTTGGGCAGCTGGAGCCACGCCTCAGGGGACTGGGCTTCAAACCCGACAGCAAAGGCTTCAGTCCCCACCTGACAATAGCGCGGGTGAGAACGGGAAGAAACAAAGCCCAACTCGCCAAGCTCTTACAGGAACTGGAGGACTACGAGTTCGGCGCCATCAAGGCTGAATGCCTGAGACTGAAAAAAAGCGACCTGACTCCCAGAGGTCCAATTTACAGCACTTTAAGAGAGGTTTGCGGCAGCTGAAGGGGTGGTTGTTGTGACTTCCCTTGAAGAAATATGCGCCCAAGTTCTGAAGAGAGTCAACCCCAGCGAAAGCGAACAAAGAAAGATTAGGGAATTAGCCAAAAAGTTGACGCAGAAAGTGGAGAAAGCTGCAAAGGAGAAGCATTTGGAGGCTGAGGTGCGGGTGGAGGGGTCGGTGGCTAAAAACACGTGGCTCAGAGACTGCCCCGAAATCGACGTCTTCATGCGGGTTCCAGTAGCAACTCCCAAGGAGGCGTTCGGAACAGTCTGTCTAGACGTTGCAAAGAAAGCTGCTGAGGGCTACAGGCATATTGAAAGGTTTGCGGAGCACCCCTACCTTGAGGCAGTAACAGACGATAATGTTTACGTGAACATCGTGCCCTGCTACAAGGTCAAACCTGGCAAGTGGATAAGCGCCACAGACAGGACACCCTTCCACACCGACTACATCAAACCCCTCTTAAATGAACAAATGAGCGAACAGGTGAGGCTGCTGAAGAGGTTCATGAAGGGCGTGGGCGTTTATGGGGCGGAAATCAAAGTTGGAGGCTTCAGCGGATACCTCTGCGAGCTTCTTGTCCTCAACTACGGCTCCTTCCCTGAAGTTTTACGGTCTGCCACAGACTGGAAAGACAGAACCGCCATAGACTACCAGAAACACTACGAACAAAAAGCTGACATCGAACAAGTTTTTGAGGAACCCCTCGTCATGGTGGACCCCGTGGACAAAGACAGAAACGTTGCGGCTGCAGTCAGAAAAGAAAGACTAGACGAGTTCATCGCCGCCTCCAGAGCATTCCTGAAAGCCCCACACATGAAATTCTTTTACCCACCAGAAACAGAAGCCCTGAAGCCCAAGGAACTGGTCAACAAAATAGACGCCCGAGGCTCCGCAATCCTATTCATCAAATTCGAGGGAGACGCCGCGGTGCCCGACGTTCTCTGGGGGCAACTATACAGGCATCAACGGACACTAAGGAAACTAATCGAGCAACATGACTTCAAGGTTTTACGCGACACGGTCTGGAGCAACGAAAAAGGCTTGAGCGTTTTCGTCTTTGAGGTGGAAAACCGTTTCCTTCCAAACATGAAACGGCATCTTGGTCCGCCCCTAAGAAAGAAGGGGGAGTGTGAGAACTTTCTGCGGAAACATCTGAGGGCAGAGTCCACGGTTTCTGGACCGCGCGTCGAAGAAGGACGCTGGATAGTTGACGTAAAGAGAAAGTATACGGATGTGGTGGAGCTGCTGAAAGAAAAACTGGAGGACGGGAGCGCTGAAATTGTCTCCAAAGCATTCTCCGACTCATTGAAGATAATGGTGAACGATGAAGTCTTGGAGCTGTATTCTGTTAGCCCAGAGTTTGCCAAGTTCGTGACAGAATATCTTGAAGGAAAGCCCAGATGGCTTTAGTAGGCGTATAGGTTTCCGTAAGGTCGAGACGAAACAGGAATCAGCTTGTTGAATTTGCTCTCCAAGATTTTTTCGGCATTTAATCCGTAGTATCCGCAGAATTCCTCAACTAGACTCTTGAGCAGCTTATGATCTTCTTCGTTAAGCTCTGTGACTGCGACTTCTTCTCCCAAGTGACGCACTTCGCCTCGGATGTACATTGCTCCGCCATGCATCCCAGTTCCCACGAACCGAGCATTGTGAACTTTTTCCTTCATGTTTAGCCCCAGCACCACCAGCACTCCTCCAGCCATGTATTCTCCCAGAAAATCCTGCGCGGTTCCACCAATAACTATGGAGGGTCGTTTGCCGATGTATTCTTTCATGTGGATTCCAACACGGTATCCAGCGTCGTCTCGGATGAAGATTTTTCCGCCCCGCATCGAATGCCCAACCAGATCACCGGCGCGTCCATGAACAACTATCTGACCGTGATCCATGGTGTTTCCGCAGCCGTCCTGCACGTTTCCGTGGACAGTTATGTTTGCGCCTTTCATGAAGGCTCCCAAGTCGTTGCCTGGAGTTCCGTAAATGTCGATGTCTAGGTGCCCGTCAAGGTCTGTGCCTATGTATCGTTGACCGTAAACGTTGCAGATTTCGATTTTTTCGATTCCGTTGCCGTCCAAGCTCCTGAGGAGACTGTTGAGGTCCCTATAGTACACTCCAGTGGCATCGATCAGCGCCACATTCTTTTTCAGGATCAAATTTTTGGGTACTCTATCTAGTATATTTTTCACTACCATCTTTTACTCACCTACCATCCTTATTCCTAGGATTTCCAGTTCCTTGTCAGTCAAGCCTACGCCCCTGAGAAGCAAACGGTTACCCCGCACGCTCTCGATGGCGTTTATTCCCATTCCGCCCATCATCTCCATGATCTCAAGGCTCCATCCGCGAAGAAGACCCGCAAGACGTTTCGCGCCAATGTCAGGGTTAATCCTCTTGGTCAACCAAAGATCAGTGGTTGCTATGCCCCAAGGACACTTGCCAGTGTAGCACTTCTGGCACACAGTGCAACCCAACGAAACTAGGGCTGCAGTGGCGATGTAGCATGCGTCGGCGCCCAAAGCTATAGCCTTCAACACGTCAGCGCTGCTCTTGATTCCGCCCGCGGCGATGACAGAGGCTTGGTTTCGTATTCCCTCGTCCCGTAGCCGCTGATCCACGGCTGCAAGAGCCATCTCTATGGGGATTCCAACGTTGTCCCGTATTATTCTGGGCGCGGCTCCTGTTCCGCCTCTTACACCATCCAGCACCACAGCGTCTGCGCCTGCTCTGACTATGCCGCTGGCTATGGCTGCCGAGTTATGCACCGCCGCGATCTTCACGAAGACTGGTTTTGTGTAGTCTGTGGCTTCTTTCAGTGCGTAAATCAGCTGTCGGAGGTCTTCGATGGAGTAGATGTCATGCTGTGGGGCAGGCGATAGGGCGTCTGTTCCAAGCGGAATCATCCGTGTCCTAGAGATTTCTTCGCTTACTTTTTCTCCTGGAAGATGACCGCCGATTCCGGGCTTTGCTCCTTGTCCAATCTTGATTTCGATTGCTGCTCCCGCGTTCAGGTAGTCGGGGTGTACTCCGAAGCGTCCGGAGGCGACTTGGACTATGACGTGGTCTCCGTACTTGTAGAGGCTCCTTTCAAGTCCGCCCTCGCCTGTGTTGTAGAAGGTTCCGGCTTCGCTGGCTGCCCGAGCCAAGGACTTGTGAACGTTGAGGCTTATTGAACCGTAGGACATGGCAGAAAACATTATGGGCGTCTCAAGCTGGAGCTGAGGAGCCAGTTTAGTCTTCAAGATGACTCCGTTGTCTTGGTCCATTTCTAGGTCAAGTTTGTCAGGTTTTGAGCCGATGTAGGTTCTCAGCTCCATCGGTTCCCTCAGCGGATCAATGGACGGGTTGGTGACTTGGCTTGCGTTCAGCAGAATCCGGTCCCAGTACGTCAGGTTGGGCTTGTCGCAGCCCATTCCAGTGAGGACAACGCCTCCAGTTTCAGCCTGCTTCTTTATTCCAGTAAGGACTTCTTGTGTCCAGTTCGCGTTGGACCTGTAATGGTTCGGGTTCTCACGTATTGTTATGGCTTGAGTTGGACAGAACGTAGCGCACCGCTGGCAGTTTACGCAGTTCTCGCTTTTGCTGATCATGCAGTCGTCTTCTTCGTCGTAGCAGTGGGTGTCGTAGCTGCATTGGTTCACGCAGACTTTGCATCGGATACATCGGTCTTGGTCACGTTCTACGATGTACTCTGGGGCAACGTAGCTCTTCATCTGCCATACACCTCCTGAGCCAGAACATCCACACCGTTTCGGGATTCGAGTCTTCCTATCACAGGCTCTCCGCCTCTTGGGCTCCAAACCCTGTCCAGCATTGGCGAAACCAGCCGTATCGCAGCTTCCTCTGAGGACAGAAACAGGTAGTCACCCTTCTCCGCTGCTGTGAGGGGACGAAGCTTTATCCTGTCTGTGAGTCCAATCATTTCGCCTTCATGAGCCACTATAATCGTGAAGGGTCCGTTCATGAGGAGGCTGCCGTATGTCTGCCGCAGAGCGCTCATGGCAATCTCGTTTTCTGGCTTCATTGTTTTGATTTCAGTCCAGAGGGACGGAGCAAGAATCTGGGCGACTATCTCGATGGGCAAGTCCTGCCGTCTCATGAGCAGGTCGAAGGCGTAGGCCATAACTTCTGTGTCGGTCTGCATGGTGCACTTGTATCCGAACATCTCCAAGTACCGCTTGTTGATGCCATAGGATGAGATTTCTCCGTTGTGAACCACAGTCCAGTCTAGGATGTTGAAGGGGTGAGCGCCTCCCCACCAGCCTGGAGTGTTTGTTGGGAACCTGCCATGGCAAGTCCACATGTACCCCTTGTAATCCTCTAGGCAGAAGTACTCTGCCACGTCCTCTGGGAAGCCGACTCCCTTGAAGACTCCCATGTTTTTTCCGCTTGAAA
>CAZYJH010000035.1:0-12283 GCA_964647775.1 uncultured Candidatus Bathyarchaeia archaeon | reverse complement strand
TCTTTTTTGCCAGCTTGAGGACATCCTCGTAAAGGTCATCCTCCTTTCCCTCAACTACCGTAACTGAGATTCCTCTGATGTCGCTGTCCACGTTTTTCACGTACTTCAGCTTCTTGACTTCAGGCTCCAACTCGTAAGGTCTATCCGTGCTGACTCTGATTATCCCCACAGCATACTTCTCATAAAGGTCAGTTAATTTTCCTGACGCCCAAACCCTGCCCTGATTTATGATCGCCACAGAATCGCACACCATACTCAACTCTGGAAGAATATGAGACGAAAGAAGAAACGCCACTTTCTCGTCCTTATTAAGATCCAAAACCAAATCCAGCAACCCACTTCTTGCCTGAGGGTCAAGGTTAGCCGTCATCTCATCCGCCACAATCAACTTAGGCTTATGAATCAACGCATGGGCAATAGCAAACTTCTGCAGCATACCCGCCGAAAGCGCCCTAATCTCCCGATCAGTTGCCTCCCCCAAATCTACTGCCTCCAAAACCTCCATAGCACGAGACTCTGAAACGCCGTAGATTCTGCAGACCCTCTCAAGATACTCCAACGTTTTCTGGTGAGCCGGAAAAAACGCCTTCTCATAAACTATCCCAGTCATCGACCGAATATCCGGGTTATCCCAGGGGTCTTGACCAAAAACCCTCACCACACCACTGTCAGGCTTCAGCAAACCAAGAATCATCTTGATTGTGGTGGTTTTTCCAGCACCGTTAGGTCCAATCAACCCCGTGACAGAGCCCTCATCAAGCTTCAGGTTTAGGCTGTCAACAGCAACTACGCTGCCATAATGTTTCCCTAGGTTTTCAGCAACAATCAGTGACATGACCTGAGTTGTCCATGCAGGTTATATATAGAATTAACTCATGCAAAGTGAATACACATACAAATTAACTCGATTTTTGGTGGGCCCGGCCGGACTTGAACCAGCGACCACCAGGTTATGAGCCTGGCGCTCTAACCAAACTGAGCTACGGGCCCGCCGATAATTTGCCTATTACCGATTGTCAAGTTAAGATTTAAGGATTTTCTGTTCAATCCTGCAGGCAGTTACTGTGGGCTAAAAAGGGAAGGGCTTTTATTTGGGGCAAAATAGGTGTAATGTAGGCGTTAGGGATGAACTACAGAGAATTGCTTGAACGTGCTCGATCGCAGCTTCCTGAGGATGTGCGTGAGCACAAACGGTTTGAGGTTCCAACACCTCGAAGTCATATCATCGGCATGCGCACAATCTTGTCAAATTTTAAGGAGATTTGTGACGCCCTTAACCGTGACCCACGTCATGTGCTGAAGTTCTTTTCAGGGGAGATGGCTACGGCTGCGACCATGCAGAGGAACCGGGCTATTTTTCAGGGAAAATTCGGCTACGACACCTTTGAGCGGCTCATTCAGAGGTACATCAAAGAGTTTGTGGTTTGTCCCGTCTGCACGCGTCCGGACACGAAAATCGTTAAGGATAAGCGTTTCCTGTTTCTGGTATGTGAAGCCTGCGGGGCAAGGTCATCCATATCAACTTTGTAGAGTTCTTAACCTTGGAAGCCTACACCAACTTGCGTAAATGCGGGGAGTATGTGCTTCTTGCCACCTGCGACGCGGAACTGCTAGGCGAAACTCTCAAGGATGGAAAACTGGTTTTCAAGGTGCGCGAGGAATTCTATAAGGGTCCAAAGATGCCTGTCGAGGATGCTGTTGAGTTGATGAAGGAATCAACTGTCGTGAACATGATTGGAACTAACATCGTACAGAAAGCCATAGAACAGGGGCTTGTTCATCCCGAGGCAGTTCTGGAAATCTGCGGCGTCCCCCACGCCCAAATCGTCAAAATCTAGACGCTACTCCCAGACCATGTCGTCGTCTTTTGCATTTATTTTGAAGACAGCAAACAGGAAATCCTCATCCGTGTCGTTGACTACGCCGTGAACCTCTCCGGGCTCGCAAAGCAGGGTGTCGCCGGGCTCTGCTCTGACTCTGGTGTCTCCGCAGAAGACTACAGCGTTTCCCTGTAGTATGTGGTAGATTTCTATCATCCGTTTATGGTAGTGCGGCTTTATCTCTGTGTGCGCCTCGTTCCTGACGATCTGAACAATGTTTCCTTTCGACTTCAGGTCATCCTCTGTAAGCAAGATTTTCTTGGAGTAGCCCTGCCTGTGCAGCCACTCTTTTTCATCTAGTTTGACAAGCTTCATTTCCTCTGTCACCTTCAATGAAACATCATAGAAACATAGTTTGCAGCCGCCCATATAGAACTTCTTAAGCTCTGTTGGAGAGAAACCTAAATAGGAAAACCTGCTTCACCTGTTGTAGGAAGGTCTGTTGTGTCTTTTCGAGACAAAGTGGATAAGCGGCTTAGCCGAAAACAGAAAGCGTACGAAACAGAGTCGCTGATGAAGAATAAGCGGAGCGAAGATTACCAGGTCATAGAAGAGGTTTTTGACAAGTCAACGCTCATGGTCATCTACGACTTCATGAACAAGGGAGTCATCGACGAGATTCATGGAGTTGTAAGCGCGGGAAAAGAGGCGCGAGTCTACTGGGGAAAAGACCCAGACGGTAAAGAGTTAGCCATCAAAATTTATCTCACCAGCTCAGCGGACTTCAAGAAGGGTATGATTCCGTACATAGAGGGCGACCCCAGATTCGCTCACGTCCGCAGAGACACGCGGTCCCTCATCTACACTTGGGCTCAGAAAGAGTTCAAGAATCTGCGGCGCGCCAAAGAAGCGGGAGTCAACGTTCCCGAGCCCTTGGCTATTCAAAAAAACGTGTTGATAATGGAGTTTATTGGCAAGGATGGTGAACGTGCGCCTCTCATGAAAGAAACCGTTCTTGAGGACGCTGAAAAAGTTTTCAAACAGTTACTAACCAGTATGAAGCGGCTTTACAGTAAAGGCGGACTGGTGCACGCGGACCTCAGCGAATACAATGTCATGATTTGGAAGGGAAAACCCGTGATTTTTGATGTTGCCCAGTCTGTTCTGGTTAAGCATCCTATGGCTGACACGTTCCTGCGCAGAGACCTAGAGAATCTGCATAAGTATTTCAAGAGGAAAGTCTCAGACATATACTCAGTAGACGAGATGTACAAGAAGGTGGTTGCAGGTGGAAGGAAGTAAAGCTTACGTCAAGATTCCGGGAGACCGCATCGGCGCTCTTGTTGGACCAGACGGCACAGTAAAAAACGTTATCGAAAAGAAGCTTAATGTCAGTCTGGAGGTGGACAGCGAAAACGGAACAGTCCAGATAACTCTTCCAGCAACAGCCGAGGACCCAACGGTTCTCTTCAGAGCCAAAGAATTGGTTACCGCCATAGGAAGAGGCTTCGCGCCAGACCACGCCTTCAGGCTGCTTGACGACGACGAGATCGTGTTCGAGGTTATTGACCTCAGGGAAACTGTGGGCAGGTCCGCGTCTGACCTGAAGCGGCTGAAGGGCAGAGTTATCGGAAAGGAGGGCAAAACCCGCCGAATAATAGAGGAGCTGAGTGGAGCAAACATTTCGATTTACGGTCACACAATTGGAATAATCGGGTACCCTGACCAAGCCTCGATTGCGCGGGAGGCTGTGAGTATGCTGATTGGCGGATGTCTCCACGGAACAGTGTACCGTTTTCTGCACAAAAAACGAAGAGAACTCAAGAAACAGAGGCTGCAGCTCTGGGAACCAACATACCGCAGTTGACCCAAAAAGCCGCCCAAAATTGGGGCAAACCAGTCAACCTTAAATTTTACAAAAACATTGAAATAGTTATCATACAGAATTATGAATGAAGCTGCCATGTTGCTACATATCATACAATGCCATTCCAAAGCGGTTTCCAGTCTAGAACACCGCAAAGGCTATGAAAAAGCGATTAAAACGCGTCCTCTGAACCATAGAATATCAAGGGGCGGTGGAAACCAGCTTTGGTGACCTTCCAAGAAATTAGCCCCGCAGACTTTTTCTACAGGAACCGAGACATAGCAGGCTTCACGAATCCTTCCCGCGCAATCTTTGTTTCCGTCAGGGAGCTTGTGGAGAACTCTCTTGACTCCGCCGACCAGATGAATGTTCCTCCCGAAGTGTATGTTCGGTTGACTGAGGAAAACGGCGTCCCTGCTACAGCGGAGGCAGGCACTGGAGTATACCGGCTGATGATCATGGACAACGGTTCTGGAATCGCGGCTCGTCACATTCCTTCAGCTTTTGGTCAGGTTTTGTTCGGCTCAAACTACAAACTCAAGCAGGCGCGCGGAACTTTCGGTTTGGGCGGAACAATGGCTATCCTGTATGGTCAGATCACCACCCACAAACCCGTTGTCATCAGGTCAAGCACTGGCGGCTCCAAGATTTACGAGTTTAAGTTGATGATAGACATCCAGCGGAACCGCCCTCTCATCTTGGACCGCAAAACCAAGAGAAACAAGGAAAATTGGCGTGGAACCATAGTTGAGTATTCTCTGGAAGGCGACTACTACAGGGCAATGTCCAAAATTCTGGAATACCTGAAGCAGACGGCGCTGGTGACTCCCTACGCTGACATCAGATTCGTTGACCCTAAAGGCCGATTATACATGTTCAGCCGAGCCACAAAAAAGATGCCGCCTCCGCCAACAGAAACCTTGGCGCATCCCTACGGAGTGGATGTTGAAACTCTTCAGCGCCTTATACGGGTCACTGATTGCCGAAACCTGCTGGATTTTATGCGTAAACACTTTCACCGTGTCGGACAAGGCACTTCCCTCAGTTTCTTGGATTTCGCGGGCTTCATAAGAACGCCTGATCCGAAGAGGCTGAAACCCGAAGATGTCGCTCGGCTTGTAGAGACAAACAACAAGTCCAAGAAATTCCGGAAATTCTTTGGCAAACTAGATGAACCAGAAATCAAAGCTTCATTAAAGAAGACCAAGACTCAGACCATGCTTGATTTCCTGCAAAGCATCTTCCCGAACGTCGATAGAACAATTATTCTTCGTTTGCTTGCAGCCGCTGGTCTTGTCAGGACAAAAAATCCGAGGAAGCTGAAGCCCAACGAGATTGTGAGGCTTGTTCGTATGATGAAGCAGTTCACTGATTTTCTTCCTCCGGACGCGAGTTGTCTTTCTCCTTTGGGCGAGGAACTGTTGAGGGCGGGGATTCTTAAGGAGCTGGAGCCCGAGTTCATTGCGGTTTCTCAGAGGAAGCCCTCCACATATGCTGGTCACCCCTTCATTGTGGAGACTGCTATAGCGTATGGGGGGAACATTCCGAATAAGGATGATATTATTGTTTACAGGTTTGCGAACAAGATTCCGTTGCTGTATGATGAAGCCAGCGACGTTTCGGTGAGGGTGATCCGGTCCATCAACTGGAGAAGATACAAGGTTGCGTCTGGTATGCCTATAGCTATTATGGTTCATCTTTGCAGCACGAAGGTTCCATACAAGACTGTGGGTAAGGAGTTTATTGCGGACCGTCCTGAAGTGAAGAGCGAGATTCTGAATGGCATCCGCGAGGTGGCTCGTCGACTGCAGATGTTTTTGGCGAAGCGGGAGCATCGGGCAAAAGAGAAGCGGCGTCTGTCTGTTTTCTCTAAATATTTGCCTAAGATTGCCCGGTTTTCCACGGATTTGGCTGGAAAGACTGAAGAGCCAGATATCGAGTTGTTGTTGAAGAGTGTGAGTAACTATGAAGAGGAAGGAGCCTGAGATTTCGGCTAAGAAGAAGAGCGAAAATGTTCTGACGGACCTGAGGGGCTTTGGCAGTAACCTCTATGGTCAGATGGAGAAGGGCAACTTTCCTTGGGTGGAGATGCCGAGCCGCTCCACAGAAAACATTTTCTATAGTCCTGATTTTCGGCAGTATATCCTAGGCGATAAGAGCGTCAAGCGGACTGCACGAAACATTCGTCACATTAAGCCCTTCACTCAGATGGTTTGGGCTGGTTTTTTTGCCAGCGAGCTTGTGAAGAACCGGAAAACTTCGACTCTCAGGGACGTGTATTATTCTGCTCAGGCTTATGAGATGACCTTCAAGGATCAGCAGGAATCCAACAATATACTCACTGACTTGGAGACTGCCACAGGTTTTGCCCGAGAAGACTTCAACGTGTTTCCTGAGGAGCGTTCAGCTCTGTTCGGAGATTTAACCATCGAATACACTGTCCCCGGGTATGAGGGAAAACAACTGAACATGACGTCCCATCCTGACGGCGTAATGATTGGTCCCTCTGTTGTTTCCGCAGTGTTCGCTAAGAGTGGCTGCGACAAGGTCATCGCCATCGAGAAGGGCGGCTTATTCACACGGTTTATTGAGGAGCGGGTTCACGAGAAGTTTAATGCTCTTCTTGTTTTGACTGCAGGTCAAGCGCCCAGAGCAACCAGACACTTTCTTAATCGGCTGAACCGGGAGCTGGAACTTCCGGTTTTCATCTTCACTGACGGAGACCCGTGGGGAATGCACATTGCCATGGTCATTATTTCGGGTTCTGCTAATGCTGCTCATCTTAGGGGGCTGACTACGCCTGATGCTAAGTGGGGCGGAGTCTACGCCACGGACATTATTGACTACAAGCTGCCCAGTGACCCCTTAACTGACATCGACATTAAGCGGCTGCATGAACTGGAGAAGGACCCCAGATACACGGGAGAACTGTGGAAGCGGGAAATCAAGACATTCCTGAAAATTAAGAAGAAGGCGGAGCAAGAGGCTTTCAGCAGATACGGCTTAACCTACATCGTTGACGAGTATTTGCCGGCGAAACTGGAAGCAATGAGCGACTAACAGCTTCAGCTAATGGTTTAAGTTCGCTCTAACTCGGTCTGCTTTTTCTGGATTTCTTTGCACCCTTCTCTCGTTTGTTGGTGTCCTTTCCTCAAATCTTTAGTATAACCTGATGGAATCTGTTAGTATTAGTTCAGTTTGATGTGGGGTGAAAGAAAAAGATGGTTTTCGAAGTGAGATTCATGGAGGGCGGTGCCCTGATAGAAACTTGGGAAAAGATGGATTTCATTCCGCAAAAAGACACGGTTGTGACAATGAAGAATGGGCTTCGCTACAAAGTGAAAGGGGTGGCAATCCATAGCCCGCCACAAGATTATCTCCGTTTAGCATACGCCGTAAAAGTTGTAGCCACAGTAGAAAAAGAGTAAAATTCACTAAGCATTCATCGACCTTCATTCTGTTATTAGGTTAATCGCCGCATTTTAGCATGTTTGTCCTGTTGATTTTGCCTGTTTATTGAAGGATAAGAATGGTTTGGCTGTGTTTTCGGCTCGGCTTAGCATTATGTCGTTTCAAACATTTCTGTACTATGTTTTAACTACCTCGATGCAATAATTGTTCAGTTATCGAACAAAAACTAATAATGTAACCACGTGTAACTTGATGTAACTATCCAGTTCAGATTGATTTGGGGAGCGTTATTTATGGGGAAGGGTTCAAAGTCTAAGAAAAGTAAACTGATGAGTCTTCTTTTTGAGTACTTAAAAGATTCTAACAGAAGCGACAGGCAAATAGCTAAGGTGCTTGAAGTCTCGCAGCCAACTGTGTCTAAGATGAAGAATAAACTGTTAGAGGCGGGGCTGGTGAGAAATTTTTCTGCAATTCCTGACCTTGCTAAAATGGGCTACGAGATCATGGCGTTTTCTTTTGTTAAATTCAATATGGATGCTTTAAGGGAAGTTGAAAACAAAACAAAAGAGTGGACGCAAGACAATCCTGAAATCATATTTAGTTCAAGAGCCGAAGGCATGGGAATGGATGCCGTAACCGTGTCGGTGCACAAAAACTACGCCGAATACAAGAATTTTCTCACGAAAAACAGGAGATTTGGGAGATTCGTGTCTGAGGCGCAGTACCTCCTCGTTGACCTTGGAGGAGACGTCGCTAAACATTTATCCTTCAAGTATCTAGCAGAAAAACAGCAAAAATAGAAGCCTAGCGCCAAATTTTACGCAATTTTCTTTCTTCTTCTCTCACCACAAGCCTGCAGCATTAAAAAGTGGTTCTGATCGGTAGCTGATTTTCGCAGTTAGTACTACCGATATTGTCTGGATTTTAGCAAAATTTATAACCCCCTTTTGTTCTCTCTGGAAAGAGTAGTACCCCAACCTGAAACTAGCTTTATCTCCCCCTGATGGCTCAGTTTTATTTTGGTTGGGGTACTGCTTTCTCATGCACGCCTCCGTCACTTTTATGTGGGTATGGTTCACTTGAATTGCGGCGAAATGCGTGTAGAAATTGAGGATATGGTTGTTTTTTGGGGAGAATTTGGAGAGGCGTGATTACTCAACCACTTTGTCCGGATGGTTATGCCCAATTCAGGTGGTTGTGTTCACGCCCACTCGCGCATACTATGGCCTGCCACACACAGGACAGTGAAACTGTTGCTGTGCTGATATATAAATATATGGATGGATTATCCATCCCATAGGTTGTGGGAAAGAAAAAAATAGTTGAACACGGTCAAGAATATGTCTTGCCGAACATGTCAACCGCTGATGTCTTGTTTAGAACAAAAATTGTTTACCTGATTCTCTCCAAAGACACTGACAAGGCTCTTGAAGTGCTTAGCAGCCACTACAGTGTTGTGAAGCCGAAACTCCGTGTTGGTATGCCGAAACGGTACTCAAAGAATCCTGCGTGTTACGTGGCAAGGACCAGAACCATTCATGTTTTCTGCAGGGATATTCTCTGGAACCCGCATGTGATTCTTCACGAGTTCTATCATCACCTCAGAAGAGAGACAGACGCGCAGGGAGGCATAGAAAAGTACGCAGACAAATTTGCCGCGAACTATTTAGATGCCTACAGGAAAACAGTAACATACAAAACGTGAACTCGTGTTGTTTAATGGGGCGGGTCTGGTTGGATAAAGAACTTTTTGTTGAGCGGGCGGTTGTGGAAAGCATCCTAAGTTATGCGCAGATTCTTCATCCCCGCGAATCGATTCTTCTTTTGAGAGGCAAAGTTGACAAACACAAGCTTGTAATCAACGACACGCAGCTTCCGCCCTTTGCAACTCACGGAAACGCCTTCTCCGCGTTTCCCTTAAGCAGGCTTCCAATCGATTTCTCAGTCATGGGGGTTGCCCACTCCCACCCATCAGGCGCTCTGCGTCCCTCAGCTACAGACCTGAACAAGTTTTATGGCAGAATAATGCTCATAACCGCGTACCCATACCAATCAGAACAGAACATCGCAATATTCGACCGCGAAGGAAACCCGCTGAAATACACGGTCATCTGACTGTTTCTTGTTTACATCCACTTTTTGAGCCACTCCAGCATCTTTTAAAATTTAGTCCTCAAACATACGCGTTGCTTTGATGGTTTTAGCTATCACCTGAAAATGCTGATCCCTCTGATTTAGCTGTGCTTTGCCAAAACAAACCCAATTTTGATTTGTCTAACTCAGATAAATTAAAATAAGTCTTGGGACTGTAAAGTTAAGCCTTGAGGGTTCTGGCATGAGCGAGGATGCGCCCATAGGATTAACAGTCATCGAAAAGCTGTTGGGGTTAATACTCATTATCGTAGGAGCACTATTTGCATTAGACTCAGTGAATTCCCTACCCATCGGCATCAGCCAATTTTCAGGACTATTAACCGCCCCGGGCATAATAGTATTTGCGGTGGGAGTCTTTCTGCTCATAACCAAAAACAAGTAACAGCCCAGCCGCCATATTAGGAGCCTAATAACAGAAGATTGTTGAAAACAGTCTTTTACATGACTAAAAACTAAACAAGAAATGGTCAGTTGCACGCGCATGGGGGTTAACATTTAACCCAACCAACCGACGGACGCGCGCGTGTACGATCATAGAGTAATAGTTATAGCATGTGGCGGCGGAGGAATACCTGTCATAACCACCGAAGACAATGCGGCACTTCAAGGAGTTGAAGCGGTCATAGACAAGGATCATGCTGCAGCATTATTCGTTTCCCTCATAAGCGCGGATATTCTTCTGATTCTTACTGATGTAGACAAAGTTGCACTCCACTATGGCAAGCCAGACCAGAAAGAATTGGACGTTATAACCATTGATGATGCTACGAAATATTCGACTGAAAGGCACTTTCCTGCGGGCAGCATGGTACCAAAAACTGAATCTGCAATTCACTTCGTCGAATCTGGAGGAGAAAAAGCAATAATAACCTCAATCGAGTCAGCGACAAGTTCCCTTCATGGAAACGGGTGCACAACAATCCATTTATAAGCGCTCACGCTCCAAATCTCTTTCCAGAGATTGAAGAGACGCAATAACAGGCGAGGAAGTTAATGAGTCAAGGTCTCTTAACCACAGAAGAGGCAAAAAAAGCTGATATTGATGAATTACTAAAGAAGCTATCAGCAACTCAGAATGGTCTTTCTTCCTCAGAAGCGGAAAAACGACTTGAGCAATACGGTCCTAATGAAATTCAAGAGAAAAAAGATAGCCCGTTGAAGAAGTTTCTTGGCTATTTTTGGGGTCCAATTCCTTGGATGATTGAGGCAGCAGTGGTAATGTCTGCGGTTATCCAACGGTGGCCTGATTTTGGAATAATTTTAACTCTGCTAATGGTAAACGCCATAGTAGGGTTCTGGCAGGAACACAAAGCAGGAAATGCGATAGAACTGTTAAAACAGAGACTAGCCATAAAAGCTCGGGTTCTGCGAGATGGCAAATGGCAGGAGATGCCTGCTGGAAAACTTGTGCCCGGTGACATTGCCCGATTGCGTTTAGGAGACATTATTCCCGCTGACGTAAAACTGATTGATGGAGACTACCTGTTAACCGACGAGTCTGCGTTAACTGGCGAATCTCTGCCTGTTGAGAAGCACTTTTCCGATGTTGGATACGCAAGTTCCATCGTTAAACAGGGCGAAATGAACGCTCTCGTGGTTAACACAGGCACAAGGACCTTTTTTGGTAAAACTACCACGCTTGTAGAAGAAGCAAAAACTACGAGTCACTTCCAAAGAGCAATCAGCAAGATAGGGGATTACCTGATTTTGCTGGCTATAAGCCTTGTAATAGTGATCTTTCTGGTCTCGATTTTTCGGGGACAAAACATCCTTGAAATCATTCAGTTCTCATTAATTTTGACTGTGGCATCTATACCTGCAGCGCTTCCTGCAGTCCTGTCAGTCACCATGGCCATAGGCGCCATGGCACTAGCAAAAAAGGAAGCTATAGTGAGCAAATTGGTTTCAATTGAGGAAATGGCTGGAATGGATGTGCTGTGCTCAGACAAAACGGGCACAATTACCAAGAACATGCTCACTTTGGGCGGAACAAAACCTTACGCCAAATTCACAGAAAATGAAGTATTACTGTTCAGCGCACTTGCTTCAAGAGAAGAAGATCAAGATCCCATTGATATAGCAATTTTAACTAAAACTAAAAGCACACCCGCTATTGAAGATAGCATCAATCGCATCAAAGTAACCAGTTTTAAACCCTTCGATCCCGTCGTAAAAAGAACAGAGGCAACAGTCCAAGGAGAAGATGGAAGCCAGTTTAACGTAGCCAAAGGTGCCCCACAAGCGATTCTGGCATTGGTTGAAGACAAGAAATCAATCAACGACAAATTAACAGAGGATGTTAATGAATTCGCTGAAAAAGGGTACCGGGCGCTGGGAGTGGCTCGAACTGACAATGACAATAGGTGGCAATTTGCAGGTTTAATCGCTTTGTTTGACCCGCCGAGAGAAGATTCAGCCGAAACTATAAAGACGGCTCAATCGATGGGTGTAAGTGTTAAAATGGTCACGGGTGACCACATAGCTATTGCCAAAGAAATTTCTAGCCAAGTAAACCTTGGAAACAATATTGTATTGCCCTCTAGTTTTTTGGATAGACCTGACAGCGAGGCTCAACGCGTGGTTGAAGAGGCTGAAGGGTTTGCGCAAGTCTTCCCTGAACATAAGTACAGAATTGTGGAGTTGCTCCAAAGCAAAGGGCATATTGTGGGCATGACTGGTGATGGGGTCAATGACGCGCCGGCTTTGAAAAAAGCTAACGCAGGTATTGCTGTTGAGGGTGCCACCGACGCTGCAAAGTCCGCTGCGGACTTAGTTCTGACCAAGCCGGGTCTCTCTGTTATTATTGATGCGATTAAGGAGAGCCGAAAGATTTTCCAGCGCATGACGAATTATGGGACGTACCGCATCGCTGAAACGATAAGGGTGTTGCTTTTTATGACTGCATCGATTGTCATTTTCCAGTTTTACCCTGTTACTGCTTTGATGCTTGTTCTGTTAGCACTTCTAAATGACCTTCCGATAATGACGATAGCTTATGACAATGTGAAATACTCGGACAAACCTGAGAAAT
>CAZYJH010000034.1:0-12449 GCA_964647775.1 uncultured Candidatus Bathyarchaeia archaeon | reverse complement strand
GATGAAATTCTCGTTCATAAACCCAAGCCCCCCCTCAGAATCAACGTATATGGTTCCAACAGCTTGGCCCCCACTAGGAATTCTGTATTGTGCAGGAACCTTACGGGAGGCGGGAATCGAGGTTTCTTTGCTTGATCAACCTGCGAAGCGTTTCTCTTTAGATCAGGCAGTGAATTGGGTTAAAAAAGAGGATCCGGACATCCTAGGGTTCTCGGTTTTGCTTAGTGCTGCAAAGGAGGCGCCGAAGATTGCTGAGCGAGTTAAGGCGGAGAATCCTAACATCACTGTGGTTTTTGGGAGTCATCATTCAACTTTTAATGCTGAGAGAATTCTGCGGAAGTATCCTTTTGTGGATGCGGTAGTTAGGGGAGAAGGCGAGTATACATGCGTCGAGGTTGCGAGGTGCCTAGAAAAGCAGAAAGGACTGGACAAGGTTAAGGGAGTGACTTTCAGAAAAAAGGGTGGAATAGTCTCGACTCCTGACAGACCATTAAACAGGGACGTGGATGCTCTTCCTTTCCCTGACCGGGAACTTGCGGGAGTTCAATACAGGTCAGCGATTTTTGGAGTCAAAATTAACAGCAGAAAGTTCACTACAATGCTTTCGTCCCGCGGGTGCCCCTTCAACTGCAGTTTTTGTGGAATCAGGAACTTCACTCGAAGAGTTTGGAGACCCAGATCAGTTGAAAACGTTATGGCGGAGTTGGAATATCTGCAGAGTGAGGGGTATGAGCAGCTTCTTTTTGCGGACGACAACTTTACTCTTGATACCAAGAGGGCGTCTAAGCTTTGCCGGAGCATCAGGAAGGCGGGAATGGACATTGAATGGTTCTGCGATTCGCGGGTAGATCACATCAGCTATGACATGTTCAGGGATATGGTGAAGGCGGGATGCAGATGCCTCTTTTTTGGGATAGAAAGCGCTAACCAGAGGATTCTGGATTATTATCGGAAGGGCATCACTCCGTGGCAGTCTGAGAAGGCGGTTGTTAAGGCTAGAAAGGCGGGCGTCGACATTATTGTGGGTTCTTTTATTGTGGGGGCTCCTGATGAGACTCATGCTGAGATTCTGAATACGTTGCAGTTCGCAAACAGGTTAGACATTGATGTGCCTGACGTGAACATTCTGGGCGCCCATACTGGAATGGATATATGGAATGATTTGGTGGAGAAGGGGGTCCTGAAGGAGGATGAACAGTGGGAAGATGAGATTTGTATTCCCAGAGATGTGCCAACTCCTGTTCCCTACGAGGAAGTGAGGTTGCTCATATTCGATTATTTCCGAGCCTTCTACTTGAATCCCAGACAGTTGTTTACGGAGCTGTTGAGAACTTCAAGGAGCAGCTTCAGGATAGCAGCTGCCCTAAAAAATATCCGTGGTTTTCCTCAGGTAATCGAAACGTTGACTCAAGCCATCAGACGAGACGATAAGAACAATGAAAACCTTTCGGCAGGGAGGAGACACTGATAAAATGGAAGTAAAAGGTGAGCGCTTCAGCTTATTAACCAACACCATGGATGGCAAAACTGCAACTAGGACATGAATAGTTACGAGGCAAATTGCCCTTAGAAAACTATAGAAACAGGCATGTCATTTACTGTTTCAGGAATAGTCGATGGCTGGCTTAGTGGATTCGTTCAAAAAATTTGTTATTTTCCTAACATTTCTGATAATCTTGGGCATAAGCACTATCTACATTTTTGACGCGTTCATAGCTGCCCCCATTAACCTTCCCCTCTTTCTGGAACAAGCCCTAAGAATTATCATTATCCTCGGCTTTTGGCTAACAACAATACTGTTTTTGCGTCATGCAAAACCATTCATGAACACGCGAATGGGAAACCAAGTCGCTGCAATCCTACAGTTTTCAATTGGGGCAATAGCAGTCATCGTAATGGGCTTCGGAGTTCTGCACACGCTTGGCGTTTCTCCAGCAACTTTACTCACAGGCGCGGGTATCATATCAATCACAATAGGCGTGATAATATCTACTTTCGTTGGCGGCATCTTAGCCGGTGCACTTGTCTTCACAACTCACCAATTCAAAGTAGGTGACAGCGTAATAGTTAACAACATTCCGGGAAAAGTTACAGATATGACTGCGCTGGTAACAAGAATAAGAACTGATTTAGGCCAAATGTCTATTCCAAACAGTGCGATATCATCAGGCGCAGTAATCATAACTGCTATCCACAAGCATGATACAAAATTTCAGAGCAGACTCCCCTACCAAAAAGGAGACAGAGTCGTCACATCCTATAAGAACGAAGAAGGAATAGTTACGAAGCTGACTCCGCTTCACACGACTATTCTGCTGGACTCTGGAAAAGAGCTGACGTTCCTCAACAGCAGCATACTGACGGGCATGGTAGCCGTTGCAAAAATTATCCAAGCCCAAAAAATGCGGATTGAAACAGGAGAAAAAGCTGAACAACAGACCAACCCCTAAGCCTGGTGTATGAAACAAAATGTTCCAGATTCGCCAGATTACCAATCAGCGTGCGCTTTTCTGTAGGGTCCTCGCCTTCTGAGTCTTGCCTTCTTTTTGTCGTCTTCTTTCGTTAGGGTTTTGTCTTGGGATTCTTCATATTTGTTCTCTCTATTTTTTGCATCATCTTTCAAAACGGTTTCCTTCCTGTGTATCCTCTTTAGACATGAGTAATTAAGTTGTGAATCTCTTTTTTGTCGTCCAGAAATCTTTTGTAATCCTTAAAGTTTCTGAAAGCGCGCAAAAATATAATCCGCATATTCCTGTCTACACAATAAACTATGTGCATGCCCTCTTTCTTGGCTCTGAAAATCATGTTTCCATCTATGTGCTCTTCAAACTTATGTAGCTCATAAAAGTCTGCACCGGAACAATCAAGCACATCCTTCACTATAGACCGCATTTCTTCAGTATCTTTGAAATCCTTAGAGAAATGCCTTGTGACAACAACGCTTTTTATGTTTGGTCGGGCACTCATGAAGTGGCTATGGCAGTTAATGCAGAAATCTTTTTTGACACCGCAGGGGCTTCTCAATGCTTCACTGAAATCGTCTGTCAAGGAAGACTGACACGCTCCAAAATCTCACATTCAGCACATTCATATTTTGGTTGCTTCAAGCTACTTTAGCCCGAATAGACATATATTACTATCTTCTCGCACTGAAATCACATAATTATGCTTCCGATGAAGAGAAACAAAGGAATGCGCGTAGGTTCGTTTGTTTTTAGGAAAACGTCGGCACCATTGATTTGACTGTCTTTCACAGAAAAGATCAACATAAATTAAATTAGTACCAAAGTTAATATCACGAAACAGTAGATTGAATGAATGTTTGTATAGTTGGGGAATAGTTTCATGTCGCAGGGGAACGAAAGCGCCAGAAAAACGATTGAAATCTTGAGAATTTTGAGCGAGTTTGATAGCCCAGTGGGTTCTACGTTGCTGAAGCGGGAGTTAAGGAAAAGGGGGTTTCTTCTCAGCGAAAGGACAGTGAGGTACCATCTTCAGTTGCTGGAGGCAAAGGGCTTCGTGTTTGGGCACAACCGGAGGGGAAGAACGATAACGCCGCAGGGTCTGGAAGAGCTGGGCAGAGCCCTTGCTTCTCAGAGGCTCGGTTTCGTCACAACACGTTTTATGTCTCTGGCGTATTCGGCGACTTACGACCCAGCCTTAGACTCGGGGACAGTTGTCGCGAACGTGTCACTGATTGACAGGCGCCTCAAAGACAGAACCGTGGAAATCATGAAGGCTCTGCAGAGCATGAATCTTCTGTCGGCGCCATACATTAAGGTGCTTGACGAAAACACAGAATACTGCGACATATCGGTTCCGGAAGGAAAGATTGCCCTCTTTACAGTCTGCAACTTGACTCTTGACAGCATTCTGATTCACGCTGGAATTCCTCTGGTTTTTGGGTATGGCGGTCTCGTTCAGGTGGTGAACCGTAAACCCATCAGGTTCGTTGAAATTATGTCCTATGAGGGAACAACTATACCGCCCCTGGAAGTTTTTGTGTACAGGAAGATGACTTCCATCCTGCGGATTCTGAAAACTGGCTCGGGAATGCTTTTGGCGACAATGAGGGAGATACCTGCCGAAGCCAGAGACAGAACCGTGAAGATAATCGAGAATCAGCAGAAGAAGGGGTGGGGCGGGGTCTTGGTTTTGGGGGAACCCAACGAGCCCGTGCTTGGAATTCCTGTCAGCATGGACAGATTCGGCATATGCGTGGTCGGCGGCATCGTCCCCGGAGCAGCCATGGTAGAAGAAGGCGCCCAAGTGGTCACCGCTGCGCCCCACTGCTTCGTTCCCATCGAAGAGATGACCCGAATCTAAGCAAGTCTACATACGCTAGTGTGAACTGCTGTCACCGAAAGTTTGCTGTGCAGAAAAAATTCAGAAAAAAGACTGTTTTCAACATAGCACTGTTATTAGGCTCCTAATATGAACTGTCTGCGGGTTTTTTGGCGTTCTTGGATAGTTTCTGTTTGCAGACCACAATAAACAAGGTTGCTACAAGGAGCAAGGGCAAAACAATCCATGAGTGAAACTCGGGGAGGGTAGTGACGTCTACTGGAGACATGAGGGGGCAGGTGTCTCTGTTGTATTCGTCAATGATGTAGGGTGTGTCTCCTATTCCGTCCCCGTCACTGTCTGTTCCGTTGTAGTTGCCCCAGTAGTTTCCTACAGTTCCATTGTCCCAATGATCTATTGTTAGGTTCTTATCGGTTTGGTCTTCGACACTGTAAAGGACTTGCTGGTTATTGACGAAGTTGTTGTGATAAAATGTATTGTTTGAGAAGGGATGGAAATCGTGGTGGCGATTATAGAAACCGAGGTAGGTTAGGATTAGTCCCCACTGTGTGTTTGATGTTATGTTGTTGCCGGTGATCATGCTGTTGCATGCGTATTCGAATACTATGCCGTTTTTGTTATTTTCTATGTGGTTGTCGGAGATAGTGTTATTGTTTGAATAGTGGTATCCTTGGATAATGATGCCGTGCGCCTTGTTTTTTGTTATGACGTTCCCAGAGATGATAGTCCCGTTGGAATCGTAGAGAGAGATTCCATTCTCTTGGTTGTCTGTTATGTTGTTGCCAGTAATGATTGTGCCTTCAGCGTCCCACGAAAGGATGCCCTGGCTGTTTGATGTTATGATGTTTTCTGTTATTGTATTGCCGGCGCATTGTTTGTATGCCGCAAAGAGCACAATGCCGTAGCTGCTGTTTGCTATATGGTTTTTTGTTATGTGCGAGTCGCTTGTGGCAACCAACATTATGCCTGGGCTGTTGTTTACGAGAACTAGGTTTTGGACGGCTATGTTTGTGCAGTTTACGAGTGCGACGTATCCGGCGTCTGATGGCACGGTTTTGTCATGCTCGTTGACCCAGTAGACGATTGGTTTACCGTTTATCGTGTTTGAGGTGTCGAAGTCGTTGATGTAGTCTGCCATTCCGACTGTTTCTGTCCATAGAACCCATAAACAATGCTTGTTGTTGGTCAGCTGGTTGTTTCTGAAGGTGTTGTTTGGAGAGGGGGTGAGAGTGATGCCGTATGTGTTGTTTGTGATGGTGTTCCCCAGAATATTGTTGCTGCCTGAGAGCCTGAAGGTTACGCCATATTTGTTGTCTGCTATTGTGTTTCCAGAGAGCGTAATGTTTTTGCAACCATTACTTGAATACCCCCACGTGAATACCATACCGCTGTCGAAGTTTCTGACGTGTAGATTCCGTATTTCCACATCGCTTTGTTCTTGAAGCCAAATACCTACGCTACTTCCTTTTCCCTGAAGGGTGTAGCTTGCGCCGTCAATGACTATGCCGCTGCGGAAGATGACGATGTTGCCCATAATGTCTCCTTTGAAACTGTAGACGTTGCCGCTGCGCTGAATCTTGTCTGTTCCGGTTACGTTTCCGTCCTTAGTAATTTCGATGCTGTGAGTGGGCATCATGGGAAAAGAAAAATTGGCAGAAACCGAACCGACAAACTGTAAACTACAGCACAGCGAAAGAGCCAGAAAAAGAAGAATACATGAAGACACAATTGATTTGAATTTCATCATGTTACTTCTTTCTTTTGTTGATTGTGAAATCGACTTCGATAAATGACTGCTACAGCCATAACCGCAACTAACATAATCAGCATGGGAGTCCATGAGGGAAATTCGGGTACGGTGCTGCTTTGGCTGTCATAGTTGTTGTCAGAGACGGTGTTATCGTATGAATCGCCCCAGATTTTGACGTTGCTCTCCTTGTTTCCAAATAGTGTGTTCCCAGAGATGACGGCTCCTCGAGAATCAAAGAAATTGACGCCGTTCTCTTGGTTGTCTGTTATGATGTTTCCTGTAACGATTGTGCCGTCAGAGTTCCAAGAATTTATGCCGTCCTTGCTGTTTGCTGTTATGGTGTTTCCTGTTATAGTGTTGTTGACGCATTGTTCGTATGGCGCAAAGAGAACAATGCCGTAATCGTTGTTTGCTAAATTGTTTCTTGTTATCAACGAATTGCTTGTTGCAATCAACATTATGCCTTGGCTGTTGCATGTAAGGTTCTGGTCTTGAACAGTTATGTTTGTGCAGTTCACTAGGGCAACATACCCGGCACCAGAGGGAACAGTTTTGTCGTGTTCGTTGACCCAGTAGACGATTGGTTTACCGTTTATCGTGTTTGAGGTGTCGATGTCGTTGATGAAGTGCGTCATTTGAACACATGTTTCGCAGCTTACCCAAAGGTTGTAGACGTTGTTGGTCAGCTGATTGTCTCTGAAGGTGTTCTCTGGCGAGTGGATGAGGTAAATGCCGTAGGTGTTGTTTGCGATAGTGTTGCCAAGAACATAGTTGCGGTGCGTGCACATCGAGAACATTATCCCATATTCGTTGTCTGTTATGGTGTTCCCAGAAACGGTAACATCTGTGCAACCATCCATCGACCACCCATAAGTGAGCAATATGCCGGTGTAAAAGTTTCTGATGTGCAGATTCCGTATTTCCACATTGCTTTGTTCTTGAAGCCAAACACCTGTGAGGCTCCCGTCTCCCTGAAGGGTGTAACCTGCCCCGTCAATGACTACGCCGCTGCATAAAACTACGATGCTGCCCTCAATATCTCCTGTGAAAGTGTAGACGTTGCCGCTACGCTGAATCCTGTCAGTCCCATTCACCGTTCCGCTCTCAGTAATTTCGATGGTGTGCTCGGGCACCGAAGCGGGAAAAAAGTTTGCATAAACCAAACCAACAAACTGTAAACTACAGCACAGCGAAAGAGCCAGAAAAAGAAGAATAACTGAAGACACTATTTTCTTCATACTAGACACTGACAAATTGTCCTACCCTCTTACAAATAAAACATTTTTTGTAAAGATTTCTTGACCAAACAAACGAAACAAATCAAATTCTAGTCAAGAATTCTTGACAAAACTATACCGTAGCCAGTCACACCCAAAAAAAAGACGTCAAGTTTCTGGTTGCGTTGTCAGATATTGTCTAGGAGTTGTGTGGCGTCCACTCTCAGTTCGTCTATTGCCAGTTCTTTGGGGCTTAAGCCCATGGCTAATCCAAGCAGCTGCGGATAATGAAGCACCGGAATTCCGAACGTCTCGCTTAGCAGCCGCTCTATTCGGGGCTGGTTGATGTCAAACATCATGTGACAGAAGGGACAAACAGTTATCATGGCTTGAGCATCAACAGCCTTGACGTTACGAAGCTTGTCCCCAGCCAGATACAGTGGAATCTTGTCGTTCACGCCAATCACCGGAGCTCCGCAGCAGTCTGTTTCATACAGGTAATCCAAACATTCTGCCCCAGTTGCTTCGACAAGCTTCTTCAGCAGAACAGGATTATCCGGGTCGTCGAAGCCTACGTATTTTGTGGGACGCAGAATGTGGCAGCCGTTATGCTCAGCCACCTTTAATCCGGTGAGAGGCTTCACAACAGAGTCTTTCACTTTCTCTAAGCCAACGTCTTCGATGAGGGCTTGAATTATGTGCCTGACAGATGTTTTTCCTCCCTTGAACTCCATGCCGATCTCTTTCAGGTATCCATTAACCCGCGCCTTGAGCTTCTTATCTTCCTGCAGGCTCAGGTTCACCTTCCTTAAGGTTCCAGCGCATCCTGGACATAAAGTCAGTATGTTCAGGTTCTGCTGCTCAGCCAAACAGAGGTTCCGTGCAGCCAACAACAGCATCGCATCATGATCCACGCCGTCTATGGGCAAGCCGCAGCAGTTAAACTCTGGCATTTCAACCAGCTCCACATCCAGCCGCTCCAGCACCTTCCGGGCAGAGATTTCGTAGCTTGTGATTCTGTAGGGGATGACGCATCCCAGAAACATCAGATACTTCAGCTCAGCCATGCTATCGCTTCTCCATCTTCTTTGAAACAGCTACAGCATCAAAAAGCTTAGCCACATCCTCTAGGTTGGCTTCAGGCAGAGGCGGCAACCCCTGCTCCACCCGCTTTTTGAGGCGCAACTCAGGAATCCTGTATGCGTACCCTGTCTTCAGGATATTATTAGTTAACTCCTTGAACACGTCGGGTATGATGCCCTCCCTGACAGCCATGTTACGGAGAGCCCTCACAACAGCCGCAATGTCAACTCCCTGAGGACAATGATCAACGCACGTGAAGCAGGCGGCGCAGAGCCAAAGCGACTCGCTTGAAAGAAGCTTCTTCTTCATTCCCAGCTGAGTCATACGCATAATTTTTCGGGGGCTGTAAATTTCGCTGAATCTTGCTATGGGACAGTCAGCCGTGCATGTGCCACATTGGAAGCATAATCGGATTTTTTCGATGCCAGGAACCTCGCGGATTTCCCGTTTAAATTCGGGGTCAATGTCCCCCATTTTGATTTCCCTTCTCAACGTGCTGTCAGTAGCCTGCTTCTTTTCAGACATAGACTTAACCTCTCCATCAGAAGGATAGAAATGATGCGTTTCTTCAGAGATTAAACAAAAGGAAACAGGTCTTTAATAAAAGATACGAATCTAGGATGCCCTAAGCAACCAACAAAGCAAAGAAAAGGCGGTAACCGAAGTTACCAGATTAACCTATTTGGCGCCCTTCTTTTTTTGGATGTAATCGTGGATTCCACGAGCAGCCGTTTTTCCGGCGCCCATAGCGCTGATAACAGTTGCCGCTCCGCTGACAACGTCTCCGCCAGCAAAGACGCCATCCTTCGTAGCTGCGCCAGTCTCCTCATTGACGATGATTGTGCCATGCCTGGTGGTCTCAAGACCTTCAGTAGTCCGCTGAATCAGAGGATTCGGAGTCTGGCCAATCGCAATAATCACGGTGTCAACGTCCATAGTGAATTCTGAGCCTTTGATGGGAACAGGTCTTCGCCTTCCAGAAGCGTCAGGTTCACCAAGCTCCATCTTGATGCACTCCATGGCATTCACCCAGCCGCTCTCGTCGCCAATGAATTTTGTTGGATTATTCAGCAACCTGAAGATGACGCCTTCTTCCTCAGCGTTCTCAACTTCCTCAGCGCGGGCAGGAAGCTCCTCCTTAGAGCGCCGATAAACGATGTAGACCTCGTCTGCGCCAAGCCGTAAGCTGCAACGTGCAGAGTCCATTGCAACGTTTCCGCCGCCAATGACAGCAACCTTTTTGCCTATTCTGATGGGCGTGTCATACTCCGGAAACAGGTAACCCTTCATCAAGTTTACCCGAATCAGGAACTCGTTGGCAGAGTAGACTCCTCCCAGGTTCTCGCCCTCAATCCTCATGAAATTGGGGAGACCAGCTCCGCTGCCGACAAAGATTGCGTCGAAGCCGTCAGCGAACAGTTCGTCGATTGTGTAGATTCTTCCGATAGTGTAGTTGGTTTTGACGTCAACGCCAAGCTGTTTGATGTAACTGACTTCAGACTGGACAATCTCTTTTGGCAGCCTGAACTCGGGGATACCATACATCAGAACGCCTCCAGCCAAGTGAAGAGACTCGAACATCACAACTTCGTGACCCATCTTCACCAAGTCAGCGGCGACGGTAAGACCGGCAGGACCAGAACCCACAATCGCCACTTTGCCAGTAACAGCAGCCTTCTCTAGCTCAGGAATCTGCACGCCCTTGTTTCGTTCAAAGTCAGAAGCAAACCGTTCAAGACGACCAATAGAGATGGGGTCGCCCATCTTGCCCAGAACGCACATCGCCTGACACTGGTTCTCCTGGGGACAGACACGTCCACAAACAGCAGGCAAACTGTTCTTCTCTTTGATTTTCAGGCTAGCAGCCACGTAATCCTTCTCTTTAAGCAGTTTGATAAAGTCGGGAATAGGAACCTCCACAGGGCAGCCCGTAACACAGCGGGGATTAGGACACTGGAGGCATCGTTCAGCCTCGGCAAGAGCCTGTTCCTCGTTGTAGCCCAAAGCCACCTCATAGAAGTTGTGAATCCGCTCCAGAACATTCTGCTTGTCCATTTCAATTCCATGCTTTCTCTTTTCTTTATCCACGCTTCACGCCTCCTCCAAGCTTGTCATGAATCATAGACGCCATTCTTTCCTCTGGCAGATACAAGCGCTGCCTAGAAATGAGTTCGTCAAAATCGACGTCAAGACCATTAAATTCTGGACCATCCATGCAAGCAAACTTTGTTACGCCACCTACAGTCACACGGCAGGCGCCACACATGCCAGTGCCGTCAACCATCAGCGACGCCAAAGTAACCATCGTCTTCAGCCCGTAGGGGCGGGTGAGGTCAACAACCTTCTTCAGCATCGAAACAGGACCCATAACCACGGCGTGGTCAAACTTTTGAGCCTTCAAAACGTCAGCCAAAAAGTCGAGTCCCTCATTTCCTTTGGAGCCGTCATCAGTGGCAACACAGAAATCGTCTGCAACTGCCTTCAACTCGCTCACGTAGACCATGTCGTTTTCTGTTCTGCCAGCCGCAACAACAACAAGCTTGTTTCCGTTCTTACGAAGAGCCTGAGCCACATAATGCAGTGGGGCGCACCAGACTCCGCCGCCAACAAGCAACACTTTGCCGAATTTGCCGACTTCAGCAGGGTTTCCCAGAGGACCAGAAAGGTCGGTTATGGAGTCTCCTGCCTTCATTTTTGCAAGCTTTTTTGTGGTTCTGCCAACCGCGTGGAAGGCTGTGGCGACTGTTCCCTTGTTTAGGTCAACTCCCGCGATTGTCAATGGGACACGTTCGCCCTTTTCGTCGAGGCGGATAATCACGAACCGTCCAGGATTAGATTTTTTTGCTACATCCGCTGCGGCAATCTCTATCAGGTATATGTTGGGTGCAAGTTCTTTTTTGGTAACTATCTTATACATTCACGTTCACGTCCTTGTTAGTTGGTTTTTGCCTCCAGTTTAGGAATGGAAGAAATCTTTTTCTTGAACTCCTCCAGCTTCGCAGAGAATTCTCCCGGATACTTGGGGCTAACACGGAAGGAGTCGAAGCGGTTATCCAAGTTGTACTGCTTAAGAACAACCTTCAACGCAGAGAAGTTACGTTCTCCCAAGTATGTTCCTTCCTCCAGCTTGCACAGTTCCTCTGGGCAGATAACTGCCATGACGCCGTCAAAGCCCAGGCTCAGTGCCTCCAGCACAAGAACGGGGTCAAAGCCTTTGGCGCATGGAAGCTCAATGATTGTGATGTCGTCTGTTAGGCAGCCCTTCTGCACGTCATCCAACGCTGCGAACTCGGACCATTGGCAAACAAAGAGCAGGATGGCGGGTTTGCCTTGAGCTTTGAGTTTAGCTGCTTTGTTGCTGCAGTTCTTGATGATTTCGGAGACTGGCTCGAACTCGTAGCCCCTAAGTTCTATGGCTTGATGTGGACAGACTAGGGCGCAGGCTCCGCAGCCCATACAGTCTTCAGTTTTTATTTCTGGTGTGCTGACGTCTTTCCATACTATGGCGTCGTAGGGGCAGACAAAGACACATTTGCCGCAGCCAACACATTTTGTTGTGTCATAGACAGCCTTCAAGGAGTTCTTTTTGATAATCAGGTTGCTGGGGTCATAGCCGAGAACATTCACGGTGTCCTTCAGCAGCTCAAACCTGTTTGTGCCGATTTTGCTTCCCTTCTTGAATCTGCAGAAGTCCTCCTCGCACTGCAGCACCAGAATCTTTTCTACGCCAGCAGCCAAGTTGTTCAAGTAAAACTCGGGAGGAACACGCCCAACGCAAGGCAAACGAAGGGAAACATAGTTCTCCACATTTTCATCTTTAAGGGTATCTTCAAGGTTGAAGGTGACAGGGTTGCTGCCTCTGCAAGTTAAAACAAGAGTTTTTGCTCCTTTCTCAGCCATCTCAGCTTGGACTTTTTTGGTCAACGAATCAACATCATAGTATACGAGGTCGATTGCTGACAGCGGGCAAGCGCTCACACATAAGCCGCAGACCCGGCACTCATCCACGTTCAGGATGATTTTGTTTTGTTCTTCATCCTTTGATATGGCTTCGAAGGGGCAAACAGCAACACATATTCCGCAGCGGCTACAAT
>CAZYJH010000033.1:0-12697 GCA_964647775.1 uncultured Candidatus Bathyarchaeia archaeon | reverse complement strand
TGATTTTGTCGAGGTGCCCTAATGTTTTTGCTTCGATGCGGGCGATTAGGTCCCAGAGCCCATAGGTGACGAGGACTTCGGTGACTTCTTTCATTTCTCGGATTTGTTGGGCAACCTTGTGTTCTGCTCCCCGTTTCACGTTGGCAACAACATATGCTTTCACAATTTCGGGCATAGTCTTTCAACCTCATAGGTACATGGTTAAAGAGGATACTTATTGTTTTAGATTAAAAGGCGGATGTCATGTTTCAATCAGTTCTTCCTTGATCCACCATGCCTTTCTTTTTCCAGCCCTTTCTCCGGGATAGTATTCGATGATGGCTTGTCCAAGCTGCTTTTTGGAGGTCTTCTCAATTTTTCTGAGGCGGTTTAGGGCAAGCCAGCGGTTGGTTTCCAGAAACTCTGAAAGCTCGGTGGTTGTGGCTCCTCTGTGGTCGATGAGATAGTCTACGAGTTTGTTGTCGGTGTCGTCGATGCAGAATGTGTGTGGGTTTACTTTGCCTTCTTCGTAGGTGAGAAGTTCAAGTTTGGCTAGTCCATCTTTTATTTTGTTGACTTCATTTTCCAGCTGATTGACTTTCTGTTCGAGCCCCAGAATCTTGTCTGGTCGCGGGGTCTTCTCCAGTTTCTCCAGTATGGCTTCTCTGATGAAGGAGCTTCTTTCGCCTTCAGGAATTCGGAGAGACAGTTCCTTGTACACTTCGTCAGGTATTTTAGCTGAAACGATTGCAAATTTGCCCATTGGCAACTTCCCATCCGAACATACATTAAACAGGCTGAAGCTAAAAGCGTTTAATCTTCTGCTCTGGCCACAAACACTCGTAAGCTCAAGCGGGTAGTTGCAGGTTCAGGTTCTTCGTGTTTTTTCACGAGAAAAGACTGTTTTCAACAATGTACCTCTATTAGGCTCCTAATATGAATGGTGTGCATTTTTTGCTGTAAACGTTCTCTCTGCTGTTTTATGTGAGCCTCAGAGCCATTTAGGGTTAAAGACCGGGGGTTGAAATGGTTGTCTGTGCACGAGTTCATCCATATTTTGGATTCATATGTTTTAAAAGCGTTTTTTCACATTTTTCTAACAGTTAAGTATACTTAGTACGTGAGTGAAATGGCACAAATCTTAGAGACTTTGCTCAGTTCTGGAGTATTAATACCTGCAATGTGGCTGAGTCTAGGTTTTGTTATTGCATGGTTTCTGTTGTCAGCAAAACGTACTGTTCCGTTGACGCGGGAAGAGGCTGAGACGCTCTGGAAATTTCATAAGCAGAAGTCACAGTGCGGAGCTAAGAAGTGGAGTGAAATAGTTCGCAGCGACAAGATAGTGGGGTTTGAATGTGAATGTGGACATAAGCATGTTCAAACGAGGCATCTTATTACCATAAACGCGTAGCGTAACTCAGAGTCAGCACAGTTTTTGGTCGAAGTAGATGAAGAGTAATATATCTGTAACAACGTACTTTTTATGGACAGATAAATGGCAAAACGAAAGCTGATTTTTCTAATCGGATTTATTCTTATCATATCATTAGTTGCCGCCTTTGCCAGTTCAAACTTGGGTACAGACGTTTCCTCCACCATACCGGGAGAGAGCACAACAGACGACAACACGACAGATGACAATACAGACGATACAACTGAGGAACCGACAACAGAGGAACCAACCACCGAAGAGCCAACAAACGAAGAACCAACAACAGACGACAACACCACCGACGACAACACAGACAATACGCCTGAAGAACCGACAAACGAAGAACCAAACACTGAAGAACCGACGACTGAGGAGCCAACAACAGACGACAACACAGACGATGACGATACAGATGATACAACTGAAGAGCCAAACACTGAAGAACCAACAACAGACGACGATACAACAGACGACAACACCACCGACGACAACACAGACAATACAACGGACGACACAACCAATGATTTCTTAAACCTCACAATAGCTGAAGCGATAGCAAATAACGAAGACGACCATGAAGATGGAACAGATTACATCTGGGACAGTTCAGACGTCATTACGATATCATTGAACGGCGATTCAATCAGCGTCGAAGCCGGAAGTGGCATCATAATTGACGGAACAACGGTGGCTATCACATCGGCAGGCACCTACAACATAAGTGGCACTTTGGCAGACGGACAGATAATCGTAGACACGGATGACCAAGAGGTTGTAAGACTGATTTTAAGCGGGGTCAACATCAGCAGCGCCACAAACGCCCCCGTTTACGTCGCAAACGCAGACAAAACAGTCATTATACTCGCCGACAACACAGAAAACTACCTGACAGACAGTATAGGAAACGAAGACAACAGCACACTTCTAAGCAGAGACAACCTCACAATCTACGGCAACGGGTCGCTTACAGTATATGGAAACGATAATGATGCCATCCGAAGTAATGACGGACTTGTCATCAGAGGCGGGAACCTTACTGTAACTTCAGTCGATGATGGAATCAGGGGCAAAAACTATCTAGTGATCAAAGACGGAAACATCACAGTAAATTCCGTTGGCGACGGCTTGAAATCAGATAATTCCGCAGACGAAAGCAGAGGCTACATCTCCATTGAAAACTGCACAATAACAGTTACTTCTACAGATGGGGACGCCATTACAGCCCAAACCGACCTTCTTATAACAGGCGGAACCTTCGCGTTGACAAGCGGCGGCGGAAGCTCCGTAGCGCCTGACGACGGCGTATCCACTAAAGGGCTCAAAGCGGTGGTCTGCATAGTCATATACGGGGGAGAGTTTTCCATCAGCTCTTCTGATGACGCGATTCACTCAAATCACATGTTGATCATAAACAGCGGCACATTCGTTGTTTCTTCAGGAGATGAAGGCGTGAACGCATTTTCGTCACTGGAAATCACTGACGGAACAGTTGTCATAACGAAATCTAGTGACGGAATGCAAAGTGGAACAATCACCATCAACAACAGCGACATTCAGGTTACTTCAGGCGATGACGGAGTTAGCAGCAACGATCTTCTGGAGATAAATGGGGGAAACATAACGGTGAATTCTGTTGGCGACGGCTTGAAATCAGACAACAACGAGGATGCCGCCAAAGGAAACATCACCATCAACGATGGTACAATAACTGTCACGTCTACTGGAGGCGACGCGATTACCGCCCAGATAGACCTGACGATAATTAATGGGACATTCAGACTAACAAGCGGTGGCGGAGCCGCTGTAGCACCCGACGACGTATCCACTAAGGGATTGAAAGCAGGCGTCAACTTAACTATAGAGGACGGAAATTTTGTCATCAACTCTTCTGATGACGCGATCCACTCAAACGACAGGATACGCGTCAACAACGGCACATACTCTATCGCCACAGGAGATGACGGCATACACGCAGACAACTCAGTGGAAATCAACAACGGAACATTCGTCATATCACAGTCCTATGAAGGAATAGAAAGCACCATAATCACCATCAACAACGGTCACTTCGAGATCAATTCAAGCGACGACGGAATCAACGTAGCAGGGGATGATGGAGGAGGGGGCGGCGGTTTTGAACCTCCAGGCGAATTTTACATATTCATCAGGGGCGGCTTCATTTACATCGACTCAGGCTGTGACGGACTTGACTCAGACGGATACATCGAAATGAGCGGTGGTGTCGTGATTATTAACGGTCCAATTCCAGGATCATTCCCGAACGGTGCGATAGATTACGGCAACGGCGCATTCAACATGACCGATGGACTGTTAGTGGCGGTGGGAATGTCTGGTATGACTCAGGGTCCAAGCCCAACATCAACTCAATATGCCGTAATCGTAAACCTAAACTTCACAAGACCAGCCAACACATTAGTGAATATCCAAACGGCTTCAGGCGAAACAGTTCTCACATTCCGTCCCACAAAACCCTACCAATCGATAGTGTTCTCTTCTCCTGCACTTACAACTGGTGTATATGACCTGTATCTGGGAGGAAGCTCCACAGGCACACCCTCATACGGCATATACGAGGACGAAACATACACGCCGGGAACCAAATACACAACATTCACCATTTCAGAAATTGTAACAACTATTGGCGGTAACGGAGGATTCTTTTGGCCATAACTCCTGTTCACTCTTCTGGTTTGCAGTGAGAACATGGAACCAGAACACCCGTTGACCCTCTGCACATAGCAAACTTTCCAATGGCAGACCGCGGACGGATCCCGCCTGAAAACAAACCTCGAACAACCTCAGGGAGAACACTGTCAAACTTAACCTCTAAAATCACGCCTGGCTCCTCGTAAGCTGTAACAGTGGATGTGCCATGATCAAAGAAAGAGACAGGACCTAAACCAGTACGCAATCCAATATCAAAAGTGACCCTGACATTGCCGACAGGATGAACGTACGCTTCACGAAGATAATCCACCAGCACCACAGGATGCAAAAGATTGCGGCGGCACTCCAAATAGAAACACCTGAGAAGCTGACTCTCAGAATCAGCTAAAAAGGCAACGTCCCCGTGTATAATGCGGTCAGCCTCTTCCCTACTGAGCACCGCACTCTCCTTAAACACGTACTCGTTAAATTTGCTCTTTCGCTCAAACTTGATGAAATCGTCACAAAAATTGTAGATACGCATACGATACTTCTTCCGCGTAGAAACCCCAGCCACCTTATCAAAAAAGGCGGAGTTCCTAAAGTCATCAAAATAGAGGCTCCTAATGTGATAGCGCCCATCATCTCCAGCATGCGGGTCCAGCTTAAGAACTGCTCCCAGCTTCCGGCTGAGAACCCTGTACTGCAGGAAAGTGAGATGATACTTTAGTTCATGCCTTAGAGGACGTCCCTCACTGTCAATCATAACATCACCTGCGCCTAGCACTCAATTTGACGCCAACAACAAAAAGAACGCACACTGCCCCCACCACGCCAAGAAGCAGCAGAACAGACCAAAGCGAAGACTCAGCATCAGACTGACGCTTATTGTTTCCCCATCCAGGAGTCGCCGAGAGCAGGTACTTCCAGTTATCTGACCCGTCGGGTAGCCGCCCATATGAAACGTCCTGAATCTGCTTGGTATATGTTATCGAGTCAATCAAGGTTGTTCCATCAGAGGCGAAAAGAGCAATCGCTTCTCCATTTGCGCGAAGACCAAAACTGCAATGAAGCCCATCTGAATCAGAGGCGTTGTCAGCCCAGATCAGCAAAAAGCCGCCCGCCTCGATTACTGTATCGTCAGGAAACTTCCATTTCATGGGATTATTGAGGTTGTCAGTCAAATACATGCCGCCCAAGTTAACCGATTCGTTGCCGCCATTATACAGCTCAACCCAGTCAGGATTAGTGCCGTCAGGCCCCGCAATGGTGGCGCCGTTATCAGCCATAAACTCGTTGATAACCAAACCCTCTGGAACACTAACAACATGCGTGGATGGTCCATTATTTGCGTCTCCCTCTATGTTCTGCGAGCCGGGAGTCGGCGTCAAATAGGTCCAGTTTGCAGTTCCGTCAGGCAGCCTACCATAAGAAACGTCATCAAGCTGCGCCCCAAACACCACTGAATCAATCTCAGTCAATCCATCGCTTGCAAAAAGACCAATCGCTTCACCGGTTGCGTTAAGGCTGAAGCTGGCATGCATGGGTCCCTTCTCGGGGTCGTTGTCAGCCCAAACAACCAGAAAGCCCCCAGCATCTATGACTGTGCCTTCGGGAAGCTGCCAAGCATCAGGATTTGCAAGGTCGTCAGTCAAATACATGCCACCAACGTCAACCGCCGCGGAGCCGCCGTTATACAGCTCAATCCAGTCAGGGTAAGTTCCGTCAGGACCAGCAACGGCTTCGTCATTGTTTGCCAAAAACTCGTTAATGAACAGACCCTCTGGAACTTCAACATGCGGGGTTGGGTCGCCGGGGGTCACAGGCTCGCCTAAGGCATTTGATGAACCAGGAGTTGCCGTCATATATGTCCAGTTTGAACTGCCATCAGGCAGCCTAGCATATGAAACATCATCAAACTGCTCATCATAGACAATGCTATCGATTACAGTTTCGCCGTCGGCTGCAAAAACTGCCACAGCTTCGCCAATTGCGTTAAGACTGAAGCTTGCATGCAATCCTCCTCTGTTAGGAAGGTTGTCTGCCCAGATGATTAGGTAGCCGCCAGCATCTATAACGGTGTTAGAGGGGAACTGCCAATCGTCTGGGTCATCCAAGTCGTCAGTCATGTACATGCCGCTGAGGTCGATCGCCTCGGAGCCTCCATTATATAGTTCAATCCAGTCAGGATAATCATTGTAAGGACCTGCAACGGCGGCGTCGTTGTTGACCATAAACTCGTTAATGAAAAGATTATCTGGAACGACAATGGGGGTGGATTCATTGGGATTCACGACTGTGCCTAGACTGTTTGACTGACCACAGGTGGGCGTTAAGTAATCCCATGTTGAAACGCCATCAGAGACCCTGCCATAGGAGACGTCATTAAACTGTTCATCATATGTGATTGAATCAATTAGCGTCTCAGCGTCGGACGCAAATAAACAGACGGATTCACTGATTGTGCTAAGGCTGAAGCTGGCATGCAATCCTCCTCTGTCAGGAAGGTTATCCGCCCAGATAACTAGGTAACCGCCAGCAGCTATGACTGTGCCATCTGGAAACGGCCAAGCATCAGGATTCGCAAGGTCATCAGACAAGTACATTCCGTTAAGATCAATGGATTCTGTGCCGCCGTTATAGAGCTCAATCCAGTCAGGATAATCATTGTAAGGACCCGCAACAGCATCATCATTATTCGCCATGAATTCGTTGATGTAGAGATGTTCTGGAACTTCAACGGGTATGGGTTCACCAGGCACCACAACAGTGCCCAAGGAATTTGATTCACTGGGAGTCGGTGTTAGGTATTCCCATGTTGAACTGCCGTCCGGCAGTCTACCATATGCGACGTCGTCATATTGCTGGGCAAAGGCTATTGAATCAATTAGCGTTTCGCCATCGGATGCAAGTAGGCATATTGATTCTCCTTGGGCGTTAAGATTGAAGTTCGCGTACCCCGGTTTTGGTAGAGTAGAATTGCTGGTGTAGACGACCAGAAAGCCTCCAGCATTTATGACTGTTCCAGCTGGAAACTGCCACTTGGGGTTTCGCAAGTTATCGGTTAAGTACATTCCACTAACGTCAACTGCCGCGGAGCCACCGTTGTATAGTTCGATCCAGTCAGGGTAATCGTTGTAGGGACCTGGAACGGCTTCATCATTGTTTGCCATAAACTCGTTGATAACCAAGCCAACAGGAATTCCTAGGCGCTGGTTAGGCTGAGCAGGTGTCACAACTTCATTCAGTATCTGCCATAGACCCTCCCCATCGGGAAAACGACCAAACGAAACATCCGCATCCAAGGCAGGATACGAAATGCTGTCCACAAGCACATAATCTGAGCCGTCAGCCAGGTATAAGTACACGTTGCCACCGCCCGAGCTGAGGCTGAAGGGCGCATGATCGGATCCTTCGCCGGGTTCGTTGTCGAGCCACAGCAACAGAAACTCTCCATCGTCAACATTCTGTACAGGCAGCTCCCACTTGTTTGGAACCGCGGGGTCATCAGTCAGGAAAAGGCTGCTAGTGTTCACCAAGCCGGGTCCAAGATTGTATATTTCAACCCATGGACCGTAGTCGCCTTGATTGTCGGCGATTGTACCCTGATTCACTGTCATCAAATCGTTTAACTGGAGATCGGTTTTTTTTGCAAACGCATTAAGCTGAGTGTTAACATAGGCTGCTCGTCTGGTCACAAAATCGGTTATGTTTTCAAGTGCAGGCTCGAAAGCCGTCGTGTTTGTCCACAGGTTAGGGTCAGTGTAGACTTCGTCGCGGATAAGGTCAGCCAACTCTTGAACTCTAGCACTTACAGATTCTGCATCGAAGCCTTCCCTGAGCATCTGGGCGAGGGCACGAAGATACGTGGCGTTGTATGACGGTACTGCCATTACATTCTTTACCAGCGCCAGAGTGTTGTTCGGGTTTTCTCCTCCACCAGGCGGAATGAAGAAACCAGTCATTGTGGAGGGAGGAAACACGCCATATTCTACGGGGTCAGCTCCACTTCCCATCATGCCGAATCCGAAATTCCCGAATGCCAGGTTAGCATCCCACAGCAGATGAGTGAATTGTCCAGTGTCGCTTCGTTCGTAGAGGTAATAGTTGCGTGCGTTGCCAATATACGAGTCAAGGCTGACGAAGAGGTCAAGAAGCGCCAGAGAATACATTGCTGAGTCAACATCAAAGATGGACTCAAGTTTGTCAGGCAACTCGGATGCTGGCGTATTTGTCAGCACGTTTGTTAACCAGAGCAGACTTGACCAATCATTTACATCCTCGTTGTTCTTGAGCTCATACAATCCGTAGTAAGATTCAGGGTTTTGACCACGATAAGAAAGAGTGCCTTGGCGCTCAACCTTGAACAGGTTGCCAGCCTCGTCGTCACCAAAACGGCTTTCAACAAAAGTGTTGTCTACGTGCTCCATCGCCAAGTAGAGACCATAATATTCATCGTTAACATACAGGCGCGTGTACACGGAGCGGGGCGCAGGCACATAGCTGCTGGCAAAATCCATGAACAGCTTCTCGCGAATCAGAGACGGGTCAAGCGCACCATTGTTCAGATTCAGCTTTTTGAGACCAAAAAAGTTTGTTTCTTCTCCCTCTCCATCATCATACAGGTTAAAATCAATCCGTAAAGGCTTCTTGATCTGCGTATCCTCGCCTCCGCCGCCCCCGAAAAAGAAGCCGCCACCGCCGTTGAAGCCGAAGGTGGACAAACCTTTGAAGCGTACCCCAACAGGAGCTAGTTCAATACCATGAGAAACAAAACGGGCAGGAAAATAGGGGTCTGCCGTGTTGCGGTCATTGTCATGTCCAGCATAGAGGGTATCATACCAGTTAGGGTCATCAAAATACAGGCGAATTTCATGGATGTAGCTGTCATCAAAAAAAACATCCGCTTCGTTAACCACCGTTTTCTTACTAGCCCAAGAATCATGGTTCACACCGCTAGTTTGAACAACGCCAAACAGTGTGCTACCTAACAGAAGTACCGAAAAGAGAACCGCCAGCGCTAATCTTGATTTATTTAGGTGCAACCTGTTTGTGGCTCCTTTTTTTAACCATCTGACCTGCCGTCCACACCAAACTGAAGAAACAGCAGCTAGGCAACATCAGCGTTATAGCTGACAAGCGCTGCGTCCTTTACACCCTTAATCTTCAGCAGCTCATCCACTTTCGATGCATCTTTCGCTTTCATTCGAACCTCAAGCATCAGTTCCACCCCAGCAGAGGTTACGGTTCGAGACCTAAGTTTGTTTTCTGGAAGGGCTTCTTGGACAGCGGCTTCAGAGTCAGTGTCATAGTGTACCACCAGCAAATAGGGGTCGTTGCTACGCAAGTTTGCTCGGCTCAACACGAACAAAAACAACCCTATTACCGGGGAACCCACTATGGCTACCATGTATAAGCCTGCACCACTGATTATTCCAACTGCTATAGCCCAAAACGTGAACACTATATCCGCTGGGTCTTTGATGGCTGTTCTGAAACGCACTATGCTTAGGGCACCTACCATTCCCAAGGAGAGAGCGATGTTGGAGCTGATTGGTAAGGTGACGAGAGTTACCACAAGCGAGGTTAGCACTAGCCCAACGTTGAAGTTTCTGGTGTAGATTACTCCTCTGAAGCATTTGCGGTACATGTAGAATATGAAGAGGGTTACCATGAAGGAGACAAGTAGGCTCAACACTACGCGCTCGACTGTAAGTGCTTGATATGCGTTGGCTGGATTCAAGAAGTCAGACAGCATATCATTTAGATTCATGAAAATCATCCAGACGGTGCTGTTTATAGCTTTATTTATTAAAGGTTTGTCATAATAAGCCCTATATTGCCAGTATTAGGTTTTCACACCAGATCTGTCTTCCGAACAGAATGGATACAGTTTCACTGTTTTTCTTCTATTCCGCTGATGAGTTCATGCAGGTCTCTGCCCACGTAATCGCCTACGTAACCGCCTTCCAGCACACCGAAAACTGGCTTCCCCAAAGCTCCAACCCTTCTTCCAATCTCCCTGTAACCCTCAAAAGTCAAACCCAAAGAAGCCAAGTCTCCCTGGTGAGCATCAAAACCCGCTGAAATAGCAACAACTTCAACGTTTGCCATGTCCACCTGACTCAACGCTTTCTCCAAAGTCTGCAAATACAAAGAATCCCCCGTCGAATAGGACAAAGGAAAATTCAAGCAGTTCCCCTCCGACTTGAAGCCTGTTCCAGGATATGTAGGATATAGATGCAAAGAAATGAAGGCGACTTTTGGGTCTCCCTGAAAAATTTCTTGAGTGCCGTTTCCATGATGCCCGTCAATGTCCAGAATCAGGGTCTTCTTTCCCAGCGTTTTGACTGCTATGGCAATGTTGTTGAAGTAGCAGAAACCCAAAGTTGATGCCCCCATGGCTCTGCCGTTTCTGCCAGCGTGATGACCTGGAGGCCTCATGAACGAAAAGCCGTTTTCTTGGGAAGCCTGTAACGCTGAGCCAGCGGAGAGCAGGGCGTAGTCGTAGATGTTTTCGGGCGCTGGTGTGTCTCCGTCAAAGTAGCTTCCAGCCTTTGCGTTCTTTATCCAGTCAACGTATTCTTTGCTGTGAACAGTTAACAAGTCTTGCTGCGAAGCAGGTTTCGGCTCCAGAAACTCGTAATGTCCTCTGAGGAATTCAAGGGCATTTCTGACTCGCTCAGGTCGTTCTATGTGTCCCGGCCAATTATACTCTAGGCACTTCTCTGAAAACAGTATCTTAATTTCTGTTGCCTCCACTCTCGAAAATCGGTCTTCAGAACCGCAGTTTCAGACCACAAGCTTCGCCAGTTCTTCACATCTAGAATTGACGGTTTCGTAGAGTCCTGTTCTGAGGTTTTCTCCAGACAAGTTTCTCATCCGCAGCAGTCCCAGCTTCTTGGAGAGTTCAAGGTCGCCCAGCGAGCGAATCCAGAGTTCAAAGTCTTTTCGTTGAACATGAAATTCGATTGACTTCAAATCGACTGTTTGGATTTTGGCGACAAAGTCTTTGAGGCTGTCCGCGTAAACGCCCGAGTGCTGGTTGAGGTCATAATAGAAGTGGAATGCCTTTTCCACTGGGACTTGGCTCAGAATGTTTTGGGCGAGGTTCTGGTCTACTTTTGGTAGCCCTAGTGCCTGTTTGCCTAAGTTTGTTATGGCGTAGTAATGTTTCTGGGGCACAGAAACGTATTTCGCTTTTATTAGCCCCAGCAGGTACCCCATTGATGATGAAGAGTTTATTCCTGTTTTTTCTGCTATTCCTTGAATGGTCATAGGCTTTCCCGCAGCCCATAATTCCATCAAAATTTTACCCCTGATTTTGCTTGCGCTAATCTTCTGCACACTCCAAAAAATGTATCATATCTCCAGATTATTAATTTATTCGGTCGTTACAACTAGTCAAGAATAGTTGTTGCAGGCTCGGAAACGTTGCCACAAAATATAAAAGGACACACGCACGAATGCGCTAGTCGTGAATTATTCATGTGTGACCTTGGTCCCTGTTTTGACCAATTTCAATATTAATTCAACAAAAATTTTGATGTTGATATGAGGAGAATAACTTGAGTGAATGATATTGAAGTAGTCAAGTAGCACGCCCAGCAGTACCAAACGGAGCATCGGCTGAACCTGTTTCATAGAAAAAAGTTAATCTTTTCCATTTTTTGCTGTGGCTGTCACGATTTTATCATTGTCAGAAGCATCTTGAACCGTTTAGTTGCCTTCAGGGCATGGGGCTTGTTGGCGGGCATTATTATCATTTCTCCCTTCGTTAGTGGAAACTTTTTGCCAGAAATGGTCACTTCAACTTCTCCATCCAAAGCATAAACCATAGCATCGAAGGGCGCCGTGTGCTCACTCAATCCTTGTCCTCCATCAAAGGCGAACAGAGTCACAGTTCCCGCCTCCTTATCGATTATTGTCCGACTTACCACCGACCCCTCCTGATACTCAATTAAGTCAACGAGCCTTAATTGCTTGCCAGAAACAGCTTCATTATACTGTTTTTTCTCATCATTCATGTTTTCTCACCTCACTACACAAAAAGCTACATCAATCATTTTTTAGGTGACATTTTCCGCCTGTTGGACAAAACTTCTCAGCATGATTCTCAACCGCTCTGAAAAGCGCACCGACAGTTTCTTTGTTTGCGGAATAGATTCGCTGTTTTCCCTTTCGGTTAAGGTAAATAAAGTTGCAGTCAAGAAGAGGTTTAAGGTTATGGGAAACCATGCTTTGCTCCTGCCCAAGAAAGTCAGCGAGTTCATTCACGCTCATCGGCTTCTTCATCAACTGCTCCAGCACAGCTAATCGTGTAGGATTTGACAGATTCTGGAAAAACTTGTAGCAGGTTTCGCTTAACCCCTTCTTCATGATTGTTCCCGTCTGCTTTTTATCCAAGTATTGCTTTAAGGTCTTTCTCTGCTGAAGTTATTGGCATGATATTGAAGTTCTTCACCAGAACTGCGAGTATGTTGGGTGTGATGAAGGCGGGTAAGCTGGGTCCTAAACGGATATTTTTGATTCCCAGATAGAGTAGCGTCAGCAGTATAGCCACAGCTTTCTGCTCATACCAAGACAGCACCAGCGATAGGGGAAGATCGTTGACTCCTA
>CAZYJH010000032.1:0-12744 GCA_964647775.1 uncultured Candidatus Bathyarchaeia archaeon | reverse complement strand
GATTGTTTGGGTCTGGAGGAACATCTGCGTCTCCGGTCCATCCTCCGAAATCGTTTTCGAAGTCTTCATTGTGTCTGGCGGGTCTAGGACAAAAGTACCATCCAGCTGCGGCGCTGATTACGGTTAAGATTACGATGGCAACGCCTAATTTGAGACTTGTTCGCATTCTGGTGAAATTCCCCATTAACCAGATGATTGTTAGCATAAATAATTCTACGTTTTAGAACAGTTGGGACGTCGAGAACTGGGTGTTCTACCAGAAGAATTGGATGTATTCTCTTACCGAAAATTTGACTCCCAGTTTTTCTGCCAGTTCCTTGACTTTCGAGATTTCTATCTCTGGGATAGTTACGGCTGTTGCCTCAGTTTCTAAGCCCGCTTCTTTAGCTTTTTTGATGAACTCTAAGACGTGCTCGTAGGCATCTTCGGACGCAGGTTTGCAGATTTGGTTGTATGTTTCCTTGTTGTGGGCGTTCAAGCTTACGCTCACCTTGTCTACGCCTGCCTCCTTTAGCTCCAGCGCCACATCTCTTCCTTTGTTCAGTAAGTATCCTTGACCGTTCGTGTCAACCCTAACAGTCTTCCGAGAGTGCTTCTTCACCCATCGGGTTACCTCCAAAACAAGATTCAGCCGCTCCAAGGGTTCTCCGAAGCCGCAGAACACAATTTCGCTCCAGTTCTTTCTGTTTAACGCCTTTCGTAGTTCCTCGATTACTTCTTCTGTGGTCGGCTCCTTTTCCAGCTTCAGGTTAAAATCTTGGATGCCGTTCTTGAATCTTCTGAAACAGAAGTAGCAGCTGTTGGGGCACCTGTTGGTTATGTTCAGATATAGGCTGTTGCCGAGCCAGTAGACGATGCTTGGGTTTTTGTTGCGGGTCTGCATTTGGTTGGGTTATAGCGGTTCTTATTCTTGTGTTTTTTTGTCTTCTTCCAAATCGTCTTCCACAAGGAAAGCGTCTTCTGGGAAGTCGTCGTGTTCAATTTCAAGTTTTTGGACTTTTACCCATTTTTCCTTTTTTCGTCTACTCCGTATGTCGAATCCTATCATCAGAAGATATGGTATCGACAAGTAAGCCGCGGCTAAGAATGGATTTTGGAACAAGGGGGCTAACCCCAGAATCTGGTCTAGGGCTCCGTCTAAACCTGCCAAGGCATCCTGAATAATAAATGCCAAAAGTGCTAATGTTAGACATAAGCCGAATTGGACGAGAACGCCTCTCTGTTTTCCCAGAAGTAACGCAGGAATAACGGATGACAAAAGGAAGATCCATGCAAAAGAGTGGATGAATACGATCATGTCTAGTTTGTCAGCCATCCAAGTGCCGACTGTAGGCAAATAGATGATGATGTAATTGGTGACGCTTTTTACGGTTGTTTCGGTGAAAAGCTGGTAGCTGGTCATCAATGTCCAGGCTACGGATATGTAGACAGGGGTCAGTATGGTGGTTTTTCCCAAAGCTGTTTCCCTGTCCCATATTAGCGTGTATTATGTCTTAAGCCTTACGGTATATCAATAAGTTGCCCATGCGGCGAACAGGGTATCAAGCAATAAAAAAACAAAAAGAAAAAAATTCGGCACTAACTCACAGACAAGCAGCGAACAGCCAAGTTTCTACCGCAAACCAACAAAAGTGCCTGCGCGCTTTTGACCTTTGATGCAGACGCTGTTGTCATCCGAATACGTAGACGAATCTGTTAGTTGTTGTTGCTAGCCTCGTTTCAAGGTGATTTCGATTGTTGAAATCATCCTCGAGTTGCTTTCCCCTTCTCTTGGCGGCATCTCTTCTGTTCCGATGGCGATTTTGCCTACTTTCATTTCTTTTACGAATCTTCTTCTGGCTATTTCAACTGCGTCGACTGCTGTGGTTATGGCTTGTCCCCTTGCCTTTACGGTAACTTCTTTTGTTTCAGATCCGCTGAAGGCGGTTACGATGCCTAACACATAGTTCATGGGGGGTTTTCTTCCTACGTATATTATGTTCGAGTCGCTAGTTTTTTTGCTCATTTTTCGTTTCTCCGTTTTTTGTGCTGTTAATGATGAATGGACTAGCTTTTAAATCCTCCTATTAGTAGAAAAAAGGTAATGATTATGGTTTTTCTGTCAAGTTTTCAAGTAGCCCTTTCTTCTCAGCCAGTCTGCCTGATTTTTCTTGTAGCGCCATATAATGTCGCCGCGCGTGTCGGATTGGAAATCCCATGGAGAAACCAAAACTATGTCTCCAACTCTTATCCACATTCTTCGTTTCATTTTTCCGCGTATCCTGCAGAGGCGTTCTTTGCCGTCTTGGCAGCTTACCATAAGCCTGTCGAAGCCTAGCATTTTTTTGGTTATGCCAAGTATGTCGTTGCCGGCGGGTATTTTAATTGCATCGTAATCTTCGCTTTTGACTTTTCTTTTGCCCACGAATTTACACCTCTACATTCCTTTTTCATAGGAGACTGCATAGCTTAAATAGGTTAGTCTTTATTCTTGACATCTCAGGCAAGCTTAAGAAGGTTACCTCGTTTTCTTGGAGAAGACTTAGTGAAGAAGTGTAAAGAGAATTATTGCCAGTCCGACTGCCCAGCAGTAGTAGGCAAAGAGGTGAAATTTTTTGTTCATAACTATCTTCTTGAGAAGCTTCAGAGAGGCGTAGCCTACTATCATGGAGACAGTTGTTCCAAGAAGGAGCGGCGCCAAGTTCGCGTTTGCCGCTGCCAGGTCTTTTGTATCCATGATTACCTCCATGATTGTTGCGCCTATTATGGCTGGCACGGACAGCAGGAAGGAGTATCTGAATGCTTTTGCTTTGTCCACTTTTTGCAGTAGTCCTGTTGCCACTGTTACGCCGCTTCTGGAGATGCCTGGGATTATGGCGAAGGCTTGAGCTAATCCTATCAGAAGTGAGTCTAGGATGCCGAGTTTTCTGTTGCCGGTTCGTTTTTCGGAGACGAAGAGTATGCAGCCTGTGATTAGGAGGGCTAAGCCTACGGCGGGGAGGTTGGAGAAGAGGGATTTCAGGAAGTCGTAGAAGACGAAGCCGAATAGTGCTATGGGTATGCTGCCAACGGCTATGAAGAGTGCAAGTTTTCCTTCTTCAGTTTCGAAGTCGCCTTTAGCCAAGGCTTTGATTATGTTTGCGATGTCTTTGCGGAAAACTGTGAGAACAACGATTAGGGTGCCGACGTGGAGCATGACGTCGTAGATTAGGGGAAGGTCCAATCCGAGAATTTTTTGGGTGATTACCAGATGACCTGAGCTGGATATGGGTAGCCACTCGGTTATGCCTTGAACCACGGCGAGAATGAAGACTTCAATCCATGTTACCATAGCTGGGTTCCACTCGGATTATGTTGGTTATGTTATGGAACAGTAACGGTCTTTCCATATTTAAAATGCGACAGTAAACTTGTGGCTTCTCGGAATTTCAGGAAAAAATACTGTTTTCAACAATCTTCTGCTATTAGGACCCAAATACATTGGGTTCTTGAGGGCAGTGAATCGGGGCTATTCGGCTGAAAGCGAGTCTAGAAAGTCTTTCATTGCTTCTTTGTTGTGGAGAAACTCCACTTTGATGGGTGTAACCGAGACGCATTTGCCGTTCTTGATGGCATGCAAATCCGTTCCCGGGTCTCCATCGGGATAGTGCCTTAAGGACCAGCTTTTGATTCTGTAGCCGTCCCTTGTTGCTGTGTGTATGTCGCCGTAACCGTCATAACATAGACTCGTAAGTTTCACGTTGCTGCAGTCAGCATTTTCCGCCACATTTATCGAAATGATGTCCACTTCCCTCGGCATCCCCCTTTCTAGCACGTGCTTGGCGGCTTTGTAGCCAAGAAGGGCTGTAGCTTCCAAGTCATCTATCGAAACTTTGGTTTTCTCGGGCATCTTGTCTGTGATTTCGGATAGACAATAGGAAACGGCGATGGCGGGTACCTTGTGGATAGCGGCTTCAAAGGCGGCTCCTAACGTGCCTGAGGTTAGAAGGTCGTCTATTCCAAGGTTTGGACCTATGTTTATTCCGGACACAAGCAGGTCTGGCATGCGCTTCAGGATTTTGTTCACTGCTATCAGAAAAGAGTCGGCGGGGGTGCCTGACGTGGCGTACGCCCGTGTTCCGTCGCCGAAACGGGCTTCAGTTATGTTTACGTGACCGATACTCAGGGCTTTTCCGATGCCGCTCCTCTCGTCTCCAGGAGTGACAACAGTCACGTCCCCCAGTTTCGTCATCTGTTTTGCTAGAGCGGCTAAACCGATCGAGTTGATGCCGTCGTCGTTGATTACCAGTATAGTCGGCAAGGCGATTCCTCACAGGTTGCTTTAGATATTAAATCCTGTTATTTTAGGGTATTCTTGCGTTCATGAAATGCTTTTTTGTTTCGCCATAGAAAGTTTAGTGAGGGAATCGGATGTCTGAGGATGCTGAACCACAAAAAGTTTTGGACTGCTCAGGGCTATGCTGCTCATTGCCGCTTGTAGTGACAAAGACGGAAATAGCCAAGCTTGAGGCGGGACAAACTTTGGAGGTTATAGCCGACTGCGTTTCTGCAGAAGAGGACATGAAGATTTTGGCTCGAATAAAGGACTATGACGTAGTTCATGCATGGAAGTAAGATTGTTATACCCATTTTTCGATAAAGAAACTGTGCGGTTTATTGGTTGTTGGCGATGCTTTAGGGCTGTGATGAAGCAGTTCATTATGTGTCGCATGGTGTACATATATCGGGTTTCGTAATATGTTACCAAGTGAAATAGCGTATATTAAGTAACAAGATACAATATGTGTTGGCGTAGAACAATGCCACAATACAACAGAAAAACAGATGAGGTGAAAAATATGGGAGTATTTACAACAAATTGGTATCTATACAAAACATACCTAAAACCAAACTACAAAAACCCACAAACACAAAACCCTTCAAAAACAGCAAGAATCCGTGGATCAGACGATGCTGGAGAATCCGAGCCAGAAAATCTAGATGCCGAAAAAACACAGAACTTTGAAGAACTTTTGCAGCAAGCAGTAGATGAGGGACTTTCTGTGCTCGGAGAATCATCCAAACAGGCGCTCTATTTCCATCTGGAAAAAACATTCAAGATGAACAGGCAGGACATTCCCTATAGGATTGAAGAGTTCACTGATGCAGTTGAGAAAATCTTTGGAAGAGGGGCTAGAATAATTGAGATTCAGATAATGAAGAGTCTCTTCAAGAGGGTTGGCTTTACCTTCAAGCATTACCCGAAACGAGAGAACCTGACATTCACAGATTATGTAACGGCAGTCAAAATAGGAAAAGACAATCAGAGAAACGCTGAGAAAAAACAGCCAAAACTAAACCGGGGACAGAAGGGACAGAAAGATAGTGGGCGTTTGGACACGTTAGGGCAAAACAGAAGTCGATCAAACTGGACTTTCAGGGGCTTCTCAGTAGGTCACTTACACTAGCCACCGTTTCACATTGTTTAGCTTTTTGTCAACAACAGTAACTTCTTCAAGCAAAGAATAAGCACATTTGTGTATACGCGAACCATAGCTGGTGAGGGCACGATTACAGGTTTTGCATCGGGCGGCTTTGTAAGAACCAGAAATATATAGTTTATTTGCAATAACTTTATATTCTATGGTGTTATTTTTGACGCTCTTGATGGATGGTGAGGGGACGCAGAGAAAAAACCCCTATTCTCCATTCGCCAAGAGACCTACCCTCTCCTTGAGCGATCGATGGTGCATACGCGCGCATGCGCCAAGTCCCCCATCCTCCTTTACCTTCTAATCAGCACACTCATCAAGAAAAGTTCTTCATACTAATCGTTGGACGTCAAATGTGGACGCTTCTACGGATTTTGAAGTCCGTGAACTCTCCCACGTATTCTTGCCATTGAACATCCACGCCAGCGACTCTGGCTCCTGAGGGTCCCTTCCTGCAAAACTCAACCAGCTTTTCCACATCCTCTTTATGTCCCTCAAAGACGGCTTCCACTCTGCCGTCGAAGGCGTTTTGAACCCAGCCAGTAACGTTTCTTTTCCTTGCCTCGCTACGGGTCTCCACCCTAAAGAATACGCCTTGAACTCTACCACTTACGAAAACATGAACTCTGACATTCACGTTTCCCATCAACCAGCAACAGCTACACACAGTTGACTAGAGAAAAGACGGAAATAAGCTTTAACAGGTCACATTTGCTGTTAAGATGATGGCTTGAAGCGGATCGATTGCCCTGACATGTCCAGTTCGTAGAGCTGATTCACATCAAAGTCGATTCCAAGCTGTTCATATTCGTTTTCGGTGAGAAACAGGATCATTTTTGGGAGAGCAAACTGGGTTTTTTGTGCAGCAATCACTGGAAGCTGCTGCTGTAGGCTCTTCATGACTTCTTGAACCATCCGCGCCTCTTCTGTTGATGGTCTAACAGCGAACCGGGGAATCACGCGATCCTCAATCAGCTCGATACGTTTACCAAGGTTGCCTTCAGGGTCCCGTATAGATTCAATCTTCTGAACTCTAACGCGTGTCATAGTAATCACTCCAGCAAACCATACGTCCAGAAGGTTTTATACATTTCCTAAATTGAAGACTGTCACTCCATCTCTATGGTTGCTGGGGGCTTCGGCGTTATATCGTAGTAGACGTTGGAAACGTTGGGGCAGTTCGCCAGAATCAGCTCAGCCGTTTCAGAGAGGGTCGTCCAAGGAATATCGGACACTTCGGCGGTCAAGAAGTCGCGTGTTTGGATTGACCTCAAAGAAATCACGTACGCCTGTTTCTCAGCTCTCTCCTGAATGGTGTAGAGGATTCTCGTGAAGTTGGGATGTTCTGTTGTGATTCTGGTTTGAAGAGTCACCAAGTCTTTGATGGGGGCTTGATGAACCTTGCCTTCTGGAGTTCGAGCTGTGATTGCGGCAATGTCGCCGTAGAGTCGTTCTCCGCCCTTAACTCCAGTTGCCTTGTCCTCGAAAACCTTCACAGAAAGATTACGTTTCGGGACAGTAAGGAATCTGGTTGCAGCTTCCTGAATATGTATAACAAAATGGTTTGACTGCATCTCCAAGTTGTCGATGATGGCTGCGAAGTATTGACTGGGACTATGTTTAGCAAATTGCTTTTCGGTTAGGGCTGTGGCTTTCTTAAGCGTCTCCAGCTTGTCGGGTTTGATTTCTCCAACCACCCGGACAGACAGTGCCGGTCCAGGAAAAGGCTGCCGTTCAGAAAGCTCCGTGGGGACACCCAAGTATCTGGCTACCTGCCTCACTTCCCCCTTATAGAGAGATACAACAGGCTCGATAACCTGAAACCCATAAAGTTCCTTGGTGCTTATTCCAATCTGCTCCAGAACGTTGTGCTGAGTTTTGACGCCACCCTTCGTTTCCACAATGTCCGCTTGGATAGTTCCCTGAACCAAGAACCGGCATCCCTCACTTTCAGCGGTTTCGCTTAAGACCCTATAGAAGGTTTCCCTGAATTTCTTGCGTTTCTCTTCAGCATCACGCAAACCCCGCATTTCCAATAAGAAACGCTTCTGAACCTTCACCACTTTCATGGGCAAGTTCAGGGGAGGCTGAGACAACATATGTGCAACCTTTTCAGGTTCTCCTTCTCGCATGAAGGCGGTGTCAAGGGTAACGCAGAGAAGATTTTCTTTCAGGGCACGGTGAGTAAGCACGGCACATGTTGTGCTGTCTACGCCGCCTGAAACCGCGATGAGAGCCCGTGCGTCTCCCACAGCCTTATTGATTGCTTTTGTTTGCTGCTTCACAAACTTTTTCGGATCAAACTCAGTCAAGCTTCTGCACCTCCCGCGGATAGTAGCTGATGTGCCATTTTCTCGGTTATGTACATGCCCTGCTGGGGCATTCGTTCTTTTCCGATAATTTGCGCCAATGTTTTGGTTTTGACAGGTTTTGGGAGTTCCTTCAGGTTTCTGAACCTGACGAAGGTGGCTTTTTTTCTTCCTTGCAGAAATTCGGCGTATTCATCGTATGAGTTTAGCAGTGATTCGTGACCAAGAGATTTCCACATATCCTTAGCGTCTCCAGTGACATGTTCAACGAATTCGGCGTATCCTCGAATGTCCTTGTGGGGGTGTGTCACATAGAAAAACAGTTGCTTCGCGTTTTTGGGTCCCACTGCTCCTCTGCGAACAAAGGCGTGCGTTGACTTGCCTGCCCCGTTTTGGCTGCAGAGTCGTTTCCAAAACTTTTCTAGATTCAAGACGATGTAAGCGTATTTTTTCAATTTTCTTCACGTCTCGTCTGAATTTGTTGTTTATTATTTACGTTCTTTGTCCTTATAAGCAAAACAGACAGAAAAGCCAACGGAAATCAAGCCAGCTTGTGCTTTCACATCTTTCAACACTTTATCCAATAAGCAGTCAGTAATGTGTTTTGTAGTTCAGAATGAAACGAGACAATTATTAAGCAAGTGCTAACATTGATGGGTATAGAAAAATATAAAACGTAGGACTTGCGGATGGCATTGCTATGAAATGTCCAAGATGCGAGACCGAGATGGTTGTGCGAAAACTAAGGGGAAAAAAGCAGACATTCTTTTCGTGCCCCAACTGCCACTATAACCGCACATCAAGGACATAGCTTGTTTACGCTTGTTGCGGCTCGTCTCCCGGTTTTTGTCCTGTCATATACTCTTTGCGCATCAATGCAGGAATTGGAGGCATTATGCATTCTTTCCTGAATTCGGCTAGGATTAGTTCTGTGATGTTTGATTTGATGAATGCCTCGTTGGGAGGGTCGTTTATCCAAAACAGTGTTTCAATCTCGTTTGTCCACTCCCGGTTGCGGAGAACAAACCGTATTTCGCGTTTTCTTTTCAGGTTAAAGATTACTGCTTTATGGTTTTTCAGGATGCCTTCTATTATGGATTTGGCTTTTTCAGCGTCTGATGTATAGTCTATGGCGAAGGTCAGTGACGCCACAGCCTCTTTGTTTCCGCCAGTAAGATTGATTATTTTTTCTCGCATAAGCACAGAGTTGGGAATGATTATCTCGTTTCGGTCATAGGTTTTCAGTTTGGTTGTTCTGAGCGCTATGTCCGTGACTGTTCCGGTCAGGTCGCCAACTCGAATCACGTCACCGATGGCATAAGTTTTACCCCACATTATCAGAACACCGGAGACCCAGTTTTCTATTATGTCCTTCAAGCCGAAGCCGATTACTAAGGCGCCTACCCCAAGACCTGCAACCATCCCTGTGATGTCAACATCCAAGAGGGAAAGGATTATGAAACCAGCGGTGGTGTAGATGATTATCTGGAAGAAGCGCCTCATGTGAACAAGTTTTCCTTTCTGCAGGTCGCCTCTCTTCTCAATTCTGCCTATTAGCAAGTTGAATATGGCGACGATCAAAAAGGCGCCGACTACCGTAGAGATTATTGCCAGAATAAGAAGGGGATTGTCGATTAGTTCCTGAAGAGTAACGGACATAGAAAGTTCCTCAGCACATCCTAGAAGGCGGTGTCTCTTTTTTAGGTTTTCTTAGCATCGACTAGGCTCTCCGTTTTGTGGACAGAAGACGCTCATACTCAGGGTTAACTTGGTTGTACCGAGACTTGATGCTGGAACGGATTTTGCGCCAACTCTTCACTATTTCAGGCCAAGATTTGCTGGTCGCCTGCATCATCACGTATTCTCTCATTGCCTTTTCGCGAATGATTTTTCTTTCTCGCCAGTTGATGCTGATTAAGCCGCCACGCCGCAGATGATGAAGGTGATTTAGAACCTGTTGGGGCTTGAGTGGATACTTCATAGTTTTAGCTACGTCGTCGAAAAGAGATTCGACGGAAATTTCATTTTCAACCCGTAGACATATTATTGCCACAATGTCCAGCAGACGTAACTGAACTGGGGGCACACTGAAGATTTTTGGAAGTATCAGTTTCTTGAAGTATGCAAGCTTCACCACTTCTGTGGCTAATGTGTACCCCACAACAATAACCAATGTGAAGCCAAGCAAATGCAAGGGTATAGGCGTGAATTCGAACAGACCTGTGATTGGCAGATAGATTAACGCAAATGTTATCGCAATTGCTCCTATTGAAGCCCAGATAAGTTGTTTGCTTGGACGTGCACCTCGCAAAAAGAATTTTTGTGTGCGTATAACGAACAGCACAAGTATTTCGGACAGAACAACTTCTGCGAAGAGAACAGTTCTGAAGAGGTCTGGACTGGCGCCAAACACAAAGAACAGAAAATAAATCAGAATTACATCGAATACTGCGCTTACTAAACCAAGTAGACCGCCAAGTCTGAAGATTTGGCTTACGTCCCATCGTCTTGGTCTGATTAAATCCTCTTTTTCGACGTTATCGGTTGAAACCGCAATGACTGGCGTGTCAGTCAAAAAGTTCGCCAAAATAATTTGAGAGGGATACAGGGGCAGAAAATCCAGAACTGTTGACGCGGCTCCGATTGCGTAGAGGTCTCCGAAGTTTCCCGAGAGGGTATAGAGCAGATATTTGACGATATTGCTGAAGGTTCTTCTTCCTTCTCTGATGCCGTCAACTATCACCTTCAAGCCTTTTTTGAGCAGAACAATGTCCGCAGCGTCTTTCGCGATGTCTGAGCCTTGCTCCACTGCTATTCCAACATCAGCTTCCTTGAGTGCCAGTGCATCGTTGATTCCGTCACCCAAAAAGGCGGTTACTCGTCCCCTTTCTCTGAGAGTCCTAACTATCCGATATTTATGTTCTGGAGTTACCCTCGCAAAAATGATTAACTTCTCAATCTTTTCTTGGAGTTCTTGGTCTGAAAGCTTGTCAACCTCTTGACCAAGCATTATCTCCTCGTCTTTAACATTCAATCCAACTTGGCGGGCTATCTCCTTTGAGGCTAGCGGGCTATCGCCCGTCAAGATTTTGATTTCTAGTCCCATCTTTTTGCTGAGTCTAATAGCTTGCTTTGCGGTCTTTTTTGGAGGGTCTATGAAGGAAATGTAACCGATGAGGGTGAGTTCTGATTCATCCTCTTTTGTGTAATTTTCTTTTTCTTCCACTTCTTTGTAGGCAACAGCTATTACCCTGTATCCTTTGTTTCCGTATTCTTCGTACAGTCTCGCGGCTGCCTTCTTGTCAGTCAACAGATGGATTTCGCCATTCTGCCAAACATGCGTAGATGCTTCAAGTATCTGCTCGGGGGCTCCCTTTGATATGAGCAGCAGTTTTCCATCTGTTTTTGTTACTACACTCATTTTTTTCCGAGTTGAATCAAAAGGCATCTCCTTCAAGATGATGGGGGCTTCAAGGCTTTTTGCGCCAAATTTTTCTTTTCCATAGTTCCACAGAACCGTGTCGATTGGGTTCCCAACATCTTTTTCTTTTCTTACCGCGTTGCACAGAAGCGAATACTGGAGTACTTTTTCTTCGGGATTGCCGTCAATGTCACAGTAGGTGTCTAGAGTCAACTTGTTTTCGGTGATGGTTCCTGTTTTGTCGACGCAGACGATGTCAACGTTTCCGAGGTCTTCAACTGAGACCAGTCTTTTGACAACAACATTCTTTTTCGCCAGCAGCAATGCCCCGGAAGACAGCGAGATTGTTATCACTATCGGCAGCGCCTCTGGAACCATTCCGATAGCTAGCGCCACAGAGAAGATGAGGGTGCTGATGATGTCCCTCACAAGGAGTGCGTTAATGAAAAAAATTATGATAACACTTGCAAAAACAACTTTCATGAGAGTATAACCGATTTTCTCCATGTTCTTCTGGAATTCGCTCTTCCGTTTTATTTTCTTTAGGAGCTGGGCAGTTTTTCCAAGATACGTGTCCTTTCCTGTGGCTAGGGCAACGCCGATTCCCTGCCCCTCTCGGACGTAGGTTCCCATGAAAGCAACATTCTTCATTTCATGCATAGAAGGAGCTTCATTTGATAGTTCGGAAGAGATTTTATGAGCAGGATATGATTCTCCCGTCAAAGAAGATTCGTCAATGGACAGTTCATCTACGCTCAGCAACCTCAAGTCTGCGGGAACCACATCACCGTTCCCAAGTATGACGATATCTCCGGGAACCAGTTCTCGGGTGTTGATGACACTCTGCTCTCCGCCACGTATGACCTTCGCGGTAAATGTGATATATTTTCCAAGCCGTTCCACCGCCTTCTCGGACCTGTATTCCTGAAAGAATCCCAGCGCCCCATTGATTGTGACAATAACAAGGATGATTACGCCATCCGTCATCTCGCCTACAAGAGTTGAAATGATGCTTGCTCCCAGCAAAATCAGAACTAACGGATTCTTGAACTGAGACAAAAAGATGAAAAGCCCAGCTCTGACTTTCTGTTTGCCTATTTCGTTGACTCCAAATCGGGAGAGCCTTTCCTGTGCCTGAGTAGGGGTCAGTCCCTTATCAGAGCTTTCTAATTGTTCAAGAACGTCAGAATTTGACATTGACCAATATTTTCGAGAATACATTAACGAACAGGTATGGCGATTATTGCTCAAAAGTTTTTTTCTGCATTCAGCCAGTTAGTTCCATAACCAACAGGATGTAGGACGCTCTAGAAGATGAACAGAGAAACTCCTACCTGCTGCAGAATGAATGCCCCGTAGACCAGACAGAGGAACACGGCTCCCTTTTTGGTTAACCGCTCACTTGCCCCCACCATGTACCAGACACTTAATGACGAAAGCAGCACATAGAACATGATGCTCTGCACCGCCACAGCATTCACTTCAGAAAACGAGAGCAACGACGAAACGCCAAGAATGAGGGTGATGTTGGTGATGCAGCTGCCGAGCAGGTTTCCAAGAGCCA
>CAZYJH010000031.1:791-13096 GCA_964647775.1 uncultured Candidatus Bathyarchaeia archaeon | reverse complement strand
GAGGTCGGAGTCCTCCCAAACGCGGACGGCTCAGCATACCTAGAACAGGGAAAAAACAAGATTCTCGTTGGCGTCTACGGACCTAAAGAGGCACATCCACGACACATAGCACAGCAGGACCGCGCCGTCATCCAATGCCGCTACCACATGGCGCCCTTCTCTGTTGATGAAAGAAAATCGCCGGCGCCCTCAAGACGAGACGTTGAACTCTCCAAAGTTATCAGAGAAGCTTTAGAGCCCGCGGTTTTCCTCGAATACTACCCCAAAACATCCATCCAAGTCTATATTGAAATCTTGCAGGCAGACGGAGGAACAAGATGCGCAGGAATCACCACAGCTGCTCTTGCATTAGCTGACGCCGGAATTCCTATGCGAGACTTGGTTGTGGCATGCGCGGCTGGCAAGGCTGACGGAAAGATAATCGTAGACCTTATGGACACCGAAGACAAGGTTGGCGACGCTGATGTGCCCGTGGCTTATATGCCTAACTTGGACGCCGTAACCCTGCTGCAGATGGATGGCAACTTAACCGTTGACGAGTTTGAGACTGCCCTTAACATGGCTATTGAAGGCAGCAAGCAGCTTTATGCCAAACAAAAGGAGGCGTTAAAATTGAAGTATGTCGCTGTTGAGGAGGTTGAAGAAGAATGACATCATCAATTGTTGTGCGTATAAAGAAAAAACGAATCGTTGAACTCCTTGCGAGCGGAAAAAGATCTGATGGACGAGGACTAAACGAATACCGAAACATCCAAATAGACTCAGGAATTATCGAACGCGCCGAAGGCTCTGCCCGAGTGCGCTTAGGCAAAACCGAAGTCGTAGTGGGCGTGAAAATCTCAACAGGTGCGCCATTCTCAGACGTGCCTGACAAAGGTGTTCTCACAGTTAACGCTGAACTTGTGCCCCTTGCATCTCCAGACTTTGAGCCTGGACCACCCGGAGAGGAAGCGGTGGAGCTGGCGCGAGTAGTGGACAGAGGCATAAGAGAGTCAAAAGCCATCGACTTGGAGACGCTCTGTGTCGAGTCTGGTAAACTGGTTTTCGTGGTTTTCATAGACGTTTACGTTCTCAACCATGACGGGAACCTCATAGATGCGTCGGCTATTGCAGCCTTAGCAGCTCTGATGAACACTAAAATGTTCAAGTATGAGGTGGAAGACGGCCAAATCGTGAAAAAGCCAGGCTACACTCCCCTTCCGATGGTTAACTATCCGATAGCTGTTACCTTCGCTAAGATAGGCAACAAACTCATATTGGACACCGGAATCGATGAGGAGCAGGTTATGGACGCCAGATTGACGATGACCATGGACCAGAACGGAAACATCTGCGCAATACAGAAAGGCGGCGGTTCAGGATACTTCACCAAAAAAGAGATACTGGAAGCCACCAAAATTGCCCAGAAAAAGACTGAAGAATTAAGAAAAATCGTGGTTAAAAGCTGATGGGAAGAAACACAAAAAAAGTTGCTATGACACAAGGGCTTGGAACCCGCTACGGCGCAACAGTCAGAAAACGTTACGTGAAAGTCATCACAGAAGCAAAGCAGACCCACAAGTGCCCACAATGCGCTTCTGAGGCTGTCAAACGCGTGAGCGTGGGCGTCTGGAACTGCAGAAAATGTGGTCTCACCTTCGCTGGCGGCGCCTACACGCCAGTCACGAAACTTGGGGTCGTGGCGAAGCGTCAAGTGAAGAGTTTGTCCTCTTCAGAAGCCTGAGTAGAAGTTAAGGCGAAGGCTTTCTGGGTCACCTTTCTTCGGTGAGGTTGGCTAGCTGTGATATTGTTGACTACCTCTCGGAGACCAACTGGAAGGATACGAACATTCTGCCGTGATTTAGCCAGTTCTATTCCTGATGCTGTACGTGTTAACCGCGGAAAGATGAGTTTGGATGGCGTAGCTGAGAAAGCGATTGAAGTTGAGGCAGACCGGGTGGTTCTGGTTGACAGGTGGCATGGAGGACCCGGAAAAATCAACCTCTATCGATTATCTTCAACTGGATTAACGTCTGTTCCTCCGCTGATGCTGATAAAGGGGATTCGGCTTCGAAGAGAACTCAACGAAACAGCAAAACGTGCTCGATCATCTGCGATTACGTTCGAGCCTGAAGATACTGCAGAACTGAAAAAAATAGCGGGGTGCATGTCACAGTTTTTTGGTTTGCCTGTACTCTCTTTGGATGAGGCAGCCCAGACGCATGGTGCATCTATGCATTTTTCGTTTGACTCTTCACGTCGCCTTCAAATCACGTTTATGCAGCTTCGACGAATGGTTGAAATAGGACCCAGAGTCACCCTTTCAAAGCTAGTTTGGGACGTCCAGTCATGAAGGCTCAAGCTGTCATCCGCCTAAATTTCTCCTCAGAAAAACAGTTGAAAGCAGTTTTGGGCGCGCTGAAGCCTGAAACCGAAACCTCAACCACCAGCCGCTCCAAAGTGGACATGAAAACCGAAAATCAAACTCTGATTTTGGATTTCAGGGCAAAAGACACTTCAGCGTTAAGAGCAGCAATGAACTCGTATCTGCGGTTGATTGTTGTGGCAATGAATCTGCAGAAATTCACAGAATAATTTCAGCATCATCTTGACTATGTAGTCTTGTTTACATTGCAAACGCTTAATATGCGCCACGCTATTGGTATGACAACATCATGTTTTGGTTTTGAATTTATTTTTTGAAAGATAACCTTTTATTGTCTTTTTGCCAATTTTAATAATGCTATGTCAAGTGATCCTAGAATTGGTTATTTAGCTAGGAAGTGGTTGCAGCATAGAAAAGTTGATGTTATTCTTGATGTTGCTTGTGGTTATGGGCAGCAGGGGAAACAGCTTAAAATTTTTTGTGGTCCTAAGCGATTGGTTGGTTTAGATGTTTGGAAGCCTTATTTGCTGAAGACCAAAGAGTTCAAGGTTTATGATGATTTACTGATTGCCGATGTTAATTATTTGCCCATAAAACCAAAATCTGTAGATTTAACTTGTGCTTGTGAGGTGATTGAGCATCTAGAACAAGAACAGGGGAAACATTTGATGGAAGAGTTTGAGATAATTACAAAAAAACAGGTTGTTATGTCAACTCCTAATTATGATTATCCTCAAGGTGCAATCAATGGTAACACTTATGAAATCCATAAATCCATATGGGGACCTAATCAGTTCAAAAAACACGGTTACAAAGTAACAGGAATAGGAGTAATAATAAAAGGACACTGCATCAACGAGTTTCCAATCTTAAACAGAATCTTGGCAAAACTAATCTCTCTGGGACCAGCAATCAGAATTTCTGAACTAATCGTAGCAATAAAGACTTTAAGCCAATAAAAATTTGTTTCCAGAGTTTGCTGTCGTTCCATTTTACCAACTTCCGCAACATAAACCTAAATAAGATACAAACTAAATGAAAACATCTAAATAAGCCAAGTTATTTAAGCTGGAAGAATTCAGAGAAAGGTTTGAGGAGTATAAGATGAGCGAAGATATTTCACAACTTCCACCCCAGATTCAGCAACGTTTACTCAGGCTTCAGCAATTACAGCAAACTCTGCAAGGAGTCATGGCTCAGAAGCAGCAACTCGCAATGCAGCTAAATGAGACTGAAAATGCGTCAAGCGAGCTGGAGAAGCTGGCTGACGACGCGGTTGTCTACAAGTCTATTGGTGCGCTTCTTGTTAAGGCAGAAAAAGGTAAGGTTGCGGCTGAGTTGACTGAACGTAAAGAGCTCTTGAAGATGAGGGTTGACGTTCTAGCCAAGCAGGAGGAGCGCCTCAGAACTCAAGTGAAGGACCTGCAGGATAAGCTGCAGCAGGATCTGCGTCCCGTATCAGGTTCCTCCTTAGGATGAACACCGCTTGGAAGAACTAGGCATCCCTGAACTCACCATTGAGCAAGTTACGGAACTGTGCGAAAAGGCGGAGCAGGCTGCCAGAGACTATGTGATGTCCAAAGTTTCCAGCAGCAGAATAGTAACTCTCGACGTGTCAGTGGACGCTGAAGGAACAAAACCCGTAACCGTAAACGTTGACGTATCAGTTGTTCTGTCTCCCCTCATGAAAGACTTCGATGTCGAAGCGCTGACAAAAGAAGCGACAAAACGAGCCTTCGCTCACATTGAAGAATACTTGAGGGAACTCAAGTGCATGTCCAAGAAATAGTAGCCCTAATCGACAAGCTGGACGCTAAGTTTGCTGTTCTTTTATGTCACCACAACGCTGACCCAGACGCCATAGGCGCCGCTTACGCCTTCAAAGGACTACTAAAACGTCTGAGACCCACACTAGAAACAGAGATTGCAGCCGCTGCGGGACCCAGCAAACTCTCCAAAGCAATAATGAATGTTCTGCCCATAGAGCTTACGGACAAGCCACGCCTAGAAACGGCTGACCTGCTTGTTTTACTGGACACAAACACCATCCAGCAACTGGATGAATGGAGCGAAAAAATCACTTCAGACAAGCCCCTGGTTGTGATTGATCATCATGCAAGCCATCCTGAAACCGAGCAACGGGCAACCGTTTCTGTAACAGACGAAACCGCTTCCTCCGCATGCGAGATTGTTTATCGGCTTTTCAGGGAGGCAGAAGTTAAGCCGTCTCCAGACGAGGCGAAAGCCCTCTTTCTTGGAATAGCCTTTGATACCCGGCACTTCATCATAGCCTCTTCCGGCACCCTCAAAGTTGTGGCTGAGCTTGCAGAATCCGGAGTAAACGCCCAAGAAACCCTTCCTGTCCTCTCGCTGCCGATGGAGCATGCGGAGCGTATAGCACGGCTGAAGGCTGCTGAAAGAGTGAATCTCCTGAAAACTGGTGATTGGCTGATTGCGCTTTCTCGAGTCAGCGCCTATCAAGCCTCAGCATGCCGAGCGCTCCTCGCTTTGGGTGCGCATGTTGCCGTTGTTGCTGGGCAAAAGCATAACAAGATTCAGGTCAGCTTTAGGGCTTCCCGCGATTTCTGCGTTGAGACTGGGCTTCATATGGGGCGTGATTTGGCGAAGCCTTTAGGCGAGTTTTTGGGTGGTATGGGTGGGGGGCACGCGGTTTCTGCTGGGGCGAATGGCGCTGGAGATGTGGATGCTTGTCTCAAGTTCTGTGAAAAACTGTTTAAAGAGAAATTAAAATAACCCTTTTTTGGGTAGCTACTCTTAAATGATTTGGAAAAGTGCAATACGATGGCGAACCAAACATTGGCTGTAATCGAGACCAGAGACCTAAAATACACTTATCCGGGCGCGACAAATCCATCCATCAAGGACGTGTCCATAACCATAAACAAATCAGACTTCATCATCTTAACTGGTCCCAGCGGATGCGGAAAAACAACCCTCTGCCGATGCTTCAACGGTCTCGTACCCCACTTCTACAACGGAACCCTAGAAGGAGAAATCACGGTTGCAGGTCTCAACGTAGCTGAACACAAAATCCACGAACTCGCCCGTCACGTAGGACTAGTTTTCCAGAACCCAGAAAACCAGCTTTTTGCCCTCTCAGTTGAAAAGGATGTAGCCTTTGGTCTAGAAAACTCCGCCATGCCCAGAGACGAAATGAGAAAACGGGTTGACTGGGCGCTCCAAATGACAGGCATATCCGAGCTGAGCGAAAGACCTCCCCATGAGCTTTCAGGTGGACAGCAGCAGCGGGTCGCCATAGCCTCTGTGCTGGCAATGCAGCCTGACATCATGATACTGGATGAGCCAACCTCATTTCTTGATCCTGTAGGAGCCGAAAAAATATTTGAGGTAATCAACGAGCTGAACAAGAAGCTGGGCATCACCATCATTCTGGTTGAGCATAGGCTGGACCTAGCCGCAAAATACGCCAACAAGGTCATAGTCATGAATAAAGGCTCCGTCGCCTTGAGTGGCACTCCCCGAGAAATCTTCATGTCTGAAGAAGCCCGTCTGATTGGCGTTGGAATCCCAAAAGCAACAAAGCTGTATCAGCACCTCAAAAAGCATGGATTAAGCCTGAAGTCTGTTCCAGTGACCACAGAAGAGACAGTGAAGCTTTTGCGGGAGGCGCTGAAGCATGATTGAAGTCAAGGACTTGCATTTCACGTATTCGACTGGGCTTGAAGCGCTGAAGGGAATCAACCTCACCGTCGAGGATGGAGAGTTCTTGGCTGTCATGGGACAGAACGGGGCAGGAAAAACCACTCTCGTGAAGCACTTCAATGGGCTTCTGAAGCCAACCACGGGCGAGGTTCTGGTTGACGGCGTAAACACCCGCGACGTAAGCGTTGCCAAACTTGCCCGAAACGTTGGATTCGTGTTTCAGAATCCTGACCATCAGCTATTCAGCGAAACCGTGGAGGAAGAAGTTGCTTTTGCCCTCAAAAACTTTGGTTTCGAAAAAGATGTAATAGAAAAGCAGACTGACTGGGCTCTAACACTTTTAGACATAAGCCAGTATCGGAACACGTCGCCTTTCATGCTCAGCGGCGGAGAAAGAAAACGGGTTGCTTTGGCTTCGATCCTCGCGTGGGACCCCAAGGTAATCATTATGGACGAGCCGACAATCGGTCAGGATCATCTGCAGAAGGAGAACCTGCAGCAATTTATTATGCAGTTGAATTCTCAGAAGAAGACGGTGGTTGTCGTCACTCATGATGTGGAGTTTGTGGCTGAATGCAACCCCCGCGTCGTACTGATGAATCAAGGAAAAATTTTGGCTGAGGGCATAGCGGAGGAAGTTTTGACTGACCCGAAGTTGGTGGCGCAGGCTTCGATTGTGCCTCCTCAGATAACGCAGATTTTCTTGGGGCTGGCTGATTTGGGGTTGCCAACCAATGTTATTGACGTTCATGAAGCCGCAAAAATTTTGTTAAATCGTCTGAGGGAGCGGCAATGAGTGTTTTTGAAGGCTTCAAGTTCAGGAAAGTCTCCTCTGTGGTTCATGACTTGGACCCACGAGTCAAATTTTTCTTTGTGTGCATACTGTTTGTGATGGCTATCATGTTCACCAACCTGATAGCACTGACTGTCCTTTTCTTCATACCCCTGCCCTTTGTTTTTTTGGCGCGAGTTAACCGGCAGTGGTTACGTTCCCTGAGAGGCGCAGCCTTCTTGGCGGTTTTCATCTTTGCAACCAACTTTATCTTCGGTTACTTCTACCCCACCTCTTTTCCGCAAGTAAGTGGGTCAGTCGACACTTTCGTGGAGTATTTTGTGATTTTGGAGCGGGCTGCAGCCATGACTCTACGTTTTGTAGTTCTAATTGCCTCCTTCTCAGTGTTCTTTCTAACAACTTCTCCTGACCATCTGGGCTTGGCGCTGCAGCAGAGCCACATCCCCTACGAGTTCTGTTTCGCCTTCACCACCGCAGTCCGTTTTGTGCCTGTGCTGGCTGACGAAGCGCAAACAATCATGGACGCCCAGAAGGCCAGAGGACTGGAACTGGAGCGCGGAAACATCATTAAACGAGTAAGAAACTACATTCCCATTCTTATTCCACTGATTGTCAACGCCATCCGAAGAAGCTTGGAGCTGGCGGAGGCTATGGAGTCGAGGGCTTGGGGCGCCAGCGAAAAACGCACAAACCTTTACAAGCTTAAACTGAAGCGGGCAGACATAATCCTTGTCATGATTTCTGTTCTGATGCTTGTTCTCGCAGTTTACGTTTGGCGGTATGTTCCAATTCCTTCCGTGACAGAATTGCTTTTTCAAACAAAAGCCGCTTGAGCAACTCTTCTAAATGTTCACTTTTTTATATGCTCAAAAATAAGGTGAGAAAAACGATGAACAGCCGCAGCCTTATCTCTTTCGTCGTTTCTGTCTCTTCTTCTTCACTCGCTTCTGCTTCTTTTTGGCGGTCTTTTTTGTCATGCCGTGATGTCGTGCCATAATGATCGCTTTTCCTTTCGGTAACTGTTCCTAAGGTGTACTTCATAAAGGTTACGTGAATTGTTTCGCTTTTTGGGTCATCCGCTTTTCTGCCCTTCTACTTTTGCTGCAGCCTAAGCGTCATCAGGTCCAAAAGCAGTCTCTGTCTTGGACCGTAAAGCTGTGTCAGAGTCGCTCCATCTCATCATCACATGAGCTCAGAATGGTGTCCCTCATCACATACTACAACGTCCCGTATGAAAGCTTAAAACCTTACCCTTTCGTGGTCGATACGCGACATTCCTATTTGGCAAAGTAATATTCTAACTGATTTTTGCCACGCATATAGTTTGAAGCTAACTTTAAGAGTAAAAACTTAACTTCTATTTTTCTGCCTTTGCAACCTGTCAAGCTTCACCTGTTTACGTTTCATCTCACGATCTTTCTTCTTACTAGGTTGATCTTTCTCTCTTCCCCCTTTTTCTCCTCCTCTCATCTGTCTGTCTTTTCCCAAACACTCCACCTCACTCAAGTATTTGCTCGTTACCTCATTATTAAGAATGTAATGCAATTTTTCTAGAAATATTTTTTCAGCACTCCCAAACAAAGGTTTGGGCTATTTAGCAACGTTAGAATGCGAAGCTTACTAACAGACTTCGTATTCTGCGTATCCAAAATGTTAAATCGATCATAAAATCCAAAATATTTCCTAAAAATTGGGACTTCGGGAGAATATCACGACGGTCGCTGGTTCAAATCCACCCGATGAGAGAATTTAATATCTTGATTTTTTAGAAATGACAATAATTGTCTGGTATATTTGAATGAGCATCCTGTTCAATGCGTGTACAATCAGTTTAAAAAATAAACATAAATTTTAATAAACAATCAGACAATAAAGGCAAATTGTTGGGGGGCGTTTTTGTCTTATATACCTGTTTTTGAGTTAGGTTTATGGAATGCTTGGATTCTTGTCATTCCTATATTAATAATCATGTTCTCTGATATGAGAGCGACAAGTATTAGGGAATCAGGAAAAGCTGGAGATTTTCAGTTAACTAGAAAGGAGAATAGACTAACTTATGTGGTTTTTTTGCCTATGGTTGTTTCCTATGTTTATGCTGTTTTCTTGCCTCTACAACTTGGCACAATATGGCTATACAGCGGTCTAATTGTTTATCTTTTTGGAATAATTTTTACTATTGTTGCAATTCGGAATTTTGCTACTAGTCCTAAGAACAAGGTCATCACTAAGGGACTTTATCGTTTTACTAGAAATCCAATGTATGTGGGTGTGATTCTATTGCAAATTGGTTTGGGAATAGCTTGCTCTTCTTGGTTGTATCTTTTCTTAAGCGTAGTTTTGTTGATTCTGCTCAATGCTAATTTGTCTGCTGAAGAACGTTATTGCCTTCACATGTATGGAGAAAACTATCAAAAATATAGGAATAGCACCCCAAGATGGATAGGAATACCAAAATCGAAGAAAGAATAAACCGAATATCTCATCTATTTAATTCTCTTCAAATTTTCGAATAATTCCCAGCAAGAAATTTGCTCTCGGAACTTTTTTCATGTCGGCTTTGTAATTATCCCCGAATTGTTTAATCGCGTCTTTGTCAGCTTTGATTAAATCAATGTACGTCAAAGGAAAAATCGGAATACCTAACAATATAACAATCCAATGTTGAAAGAGTAAAATACCCGCTATTGCCCACAGCATAAAAGTCACATACTGTGGGTGCCGAACTATAGAATAGATTCCTGTTTCGACAACTTGAGTTGTGTGAATGCAGCTTTTTCCGTTTTTCACTCTTCCTTTCTTACGAAATTCAATGACGGGTAGTAAACCAAAAACTATTCCCGAAAAACAATAAAGACCACTCCAACATTTGCCAAAATCTCAAGTTGAGATACAATTGATACCAAATAAATACCGACGATAATCTGTAAGATGAAAAGAATTGTATCAAGCATCGCTGGAACAAAATCTATCCAAGAAAATTTTTTCTTAGGCGTTCTGTTTCCCCCTTAGTGTGGTTTTATTCAAATTTACTATTAGGGTTTTTGTTTAGAATCTAAACAAATAATAAACGAAGGAACATAGTAGATTTGGATGTTAAAATTGATATTCGTTATTTCTATAATTAGCTTCCATAGGATTTTATAATCGAGTTTAACATTCTATTAATTGGAGAAAGTAGAAATCGGAAGTTAGATTTCGGATTGCGGGAGAAGCTCTAAGGATTAGTCGGTTTTTTGGAAAATTTGATATACCACACAAAACAATGAAGGTGTGGTTAATGAAATTGAGTGTAAAAGAGTTTCTTGACACTATCCACAATCCAAGTACAAGGAAAGGATACAAGCAATGAATCAAAAAATTCTGTGAATATTACGGAAAAACTGCCGAAGAAATCCTAAATGAACGAAAAGACGACCTGACTCAAAAACAGGGAGAAAATCTAATTGAATACAAAAACAGGGCTGCAAGATTCTCAAAAGAAATCGAAAAGTTCCACAGTTGGATGCTAAAAAAGGGATTATCAACAAACAGTGCAAGAAACTTGACAATCGGAATAAGACAACTCTTTAGATATTATCAAATGCCCGTACAAATAAGAGCAGGAAGCAGAGTTACAAAAACCGTAAAAACCTCCAAAAGTTTCCCATTAAGAATTGAACACATACGCAAAATGTTTGCAATTGCAGACATCAGAGAACGGGTTATTCTAAGCATGGCAACTGATCTAGGATTACGAATAGGAGATTTCATATCAATCAAAAAAGAAGACATTCCCCAACTAGATCAAGAAACTCCAATACCTTTTGACATGATGACAGGAAAAGAAGAAGTGGTCGCATATGGCTTTCTAAGTCAAGAAACCGTTGATCTACTCAAAGTTTATCTTCCAACATTAACAAAAAAAGGCAATCCTTACCTTTTCCCATCTAATGGAAAAAGTCACATCTCAGAGGAATGGTTAAGCAAACTGTTAAAACGTTTAGCCCAAAAAGCAAAAATCCCAATGAACAACAAAAGTCTAACATTTCATTGCTTTAGAAAAATGCTACTCTCAGCATCGATCGACTCAGGAATTGGATTAACCGCAGGAAAAAAACTTGTAGGAAAAACAATTCCAAAATCAGACGACACTTACCTAACAACAATTAATCTACGAAAAAAGTTCATTCAACTAAAAAATTTCCAGACAATCAAACAACAACCAAAAGTTGAAGTAGAAACCATTGAATCCCTCAAAAAAGCAGTAATTAAACTTCAAGAAGACCTTAGAACTCAGACAACAATAACAAACACAATTTCTGAAGAGAACCAAAAAATGAAACAAGAGATAAAAGAACGAGATAAAGAACTAAAAGAGTTCGAAGAAGAGATTTGGAAAGAGCTGAGAGAGACATTAGCAAGTTTTGGTAAAAAGTAACTATTGTTTAGAAAATAAATCGAAATTCTTTTTTCTGATTTCTTTTTGTTATTGTGACGTTTAGGGCTGATCTATCTTGCCTAGACTTTGCATTCTCGCAAGTCAGTTTTCAGACAACATCAGGAATTCGGTCTTTCTGTTCCTGAGATTGTTGACAAGTATTCTGAGTGGGTTTCTGAAGACAAGTATATGATACTTAATAGAGTGGAAATGAAGACTTTTGCGACAAGAGATAATAGGACAAATAAATTGTTGAGGTTTAGTTTACCTGTTAATAGTGAGACTTTTGCAATAAAGTGTTCTAAACGTGGGAATGATGTTTATAGACATAGAGTTTACAGGCGTTTCAAGGAATTGTCTTTAATTGATAAGGATTTGGTGTTCTTTAATCCTAAAGACCGTGGAGAGAAGAAAACCAAAGCGTTGTGGGTGACTTTGACTTATGACAATAAGCGGTGTTCATTTACAAAGGCGTGGTTTAACATCGGAAAGGAATTTAATCGATTCAGGTCGTATATCTGCAAAAAGTTTGGAAAAGTTTCAACTTGTAGAGTCTTTGAGGCTTATGAAAATGGGCATCCTCACATACACTGTATTTTGCTCTTTGAAGAAAAAGAATTCAAAGCATTTACAGACCAAAAAGGCAAGTTTCGGATACATGAAAAAGAGATTATTGCAAAAGGATGGCATAGTTTTGTTGATGTTCAAGCCATGTGTTCGTTAGGTTGGGGATTTGCATATCTGAAAAAGTATCTTCTCAAAAGCATTGATAAAGAAAACAAAGATTCCAAAGCTCTCAAAACTCTAGCACTAGGTTGGTTATTCAATAAAAGAGCCTTCTCTGTTAGCGGAAAATTCAAACAGTCACTCGCCGACTTGATAAAGACTAAGCATAACTCAAACCATAAAACAAAACAAACCACACTAAAAGGAGAAATCATCCAAGAATATGTTTACTATGTACTAGGTTTTGTTCCTTCAGATGTTATCCAACTTAAAAAAGACCTTTGGTTCACCACATTAAGTGATACTCAAATTAAATCAGC
>CAZYJH010000031.1:0-781 GCA_964647775.1 uncultured Candidatus Bathyarchaeia archaeon | reverse complement strand
TGCAGACGTTGTTCGCCTAAAAAATGATGTGCGGTTCACCAAATTAAATTGTGAACAGATAACATCTGTAGAAAATTTTCTAGCCTTAACGTGTACGTTTAATCCATAGCTTAAATTCAGAAGGCATTTAGTCCCCATTTTCGATAGACATTTGAGGGGTAATAGTAATGGTAGATTTAAGTACCGACGCTGATGACATTGCCGATTTTCTTGAATGCTTATCGGAATTAGAAACAACAAATAGTCAGCTTTTCAAGACGCTATCTGAAAAAATTATTTTGTCTTCTGTAAAGCCGCAGTTATCAAAGATTGCCGATTATAACGATAAACATGCCAAATATCTTTCCGCATTAAGTCAAGGGATCGGCAACCCTAAAGTAAAAACAAAAGAATGCAAGAAAAAATTAGGTGTGATTTGTGAAAACATAGAAAATATGTTGAAACAAGCTAAAGAAAAAGAAGAGATCACGGTTGAAGAGCTTTTGGATTATCTCCAGATATTAGAGAGTACGGGAGGAGCAGCTCAATATTTAGTTGTCCAAGCTGAAACAGTCCTTTCCCTGTCTAATGAAATCACTAAATTGTATGGAATGGCCTCACAAGAGTTCAATGAATTATTAAATGAAATAATTCAAGACATTGAAGAAAACATAAACTTGTTAGAGGACATCAAAAAAATCATACACAATGAACAAAACAAGAACAAGAAGCAAAATCCACTTTTCAAATATCAAACACCAGATGCTTGGTTTACGCCATCCCACAGTCAACAACATGAAAT
>CAZYJH010000030.1:0-13209 GCA_964647775.1 uncultured Candidatus Bathyarchaeia archaeon | reverse complement strand
AAGCAGAAACGACAAAGTGAATGCGATTGACAGTATTGCCAGACTCAGCAGTGATATGGCTGAGTTTGATTGAAGAAAGTATGTGACGCCGACGCCCATGACTAGAAGGGCTCCGATGAGGAGGTGTTTTAGTTCTGTTTTGCTGAACCAGAATACTCGGGATGCTTGAGGCGTGTAGGAGACTGTGTACTTGTATGAGGGTGCTTCAGGGACTGCCTGTGTGCGCGTTGGCGGTGCTTCTCTTGGAGCTTTTGCCCTCCATGTTTCAGGGCAGGCGTGTCTCTCGGGGATACGGTGCTCGGCGCAGAAGAAGCCTCCACAGTAGTTGCATTTGAATGGCATCACAACATCTTCGCCGCAGTATTGGCACTTCGCCGTCTCTTTCATCTTCCTGAATGTTTCTGGAAAAACTGGTTGAACGGACTGGTTTAAATGTTTAGCTCAAGTTCTTGGAGTTATAACATCAAACTATCACTTTTTGTTTGTTCATGTTCAGTTGGTTCAGGTTTTAAAGGAAGAGTTAATTCCGAGAGCGAACCATTCTGTTTCTGTGACTGATGGAAAACATGTTTTTTGATACGGCTTACATTTTGGCTTTTTTGAGGAGTTTTTCTACGAATTTTTGCTCATTTTATATTCGAGAAATCGTCAATAATCCCGCCCGCTGTCCATTCCTAGTTATCGCAAATGTAACTTTATAAACCGATTAGGTTTAATGAAATTGTGTTTCAACCTTATCCAATTCATGATTTGGTAGAAAACTATGCCTTTCTGGCTATACATATAAAATAACTTTCGTCATCTCTTTCGAACGTAACAGCAAGTCCGCTCTCTTTCATCATCTGTTTAAGTAGTTCCATGCTAGGTAGGAAATCGTTTCCGATCTCTACACCACCATTCATATGAACCCCGTTGATCGTCTTGATCGAATCGGAATGAGCCACCGCTAAGCTCCCTCCTTTCCTTAGCGCCCTGGATAATATTTTGATCGCTTTATGCTTGTCAACCAAATGGGGAAAACAGGAATAACACACAACCAAGTCGAATTCCGCATCATATTTCAGTTCGTAGACATCGGAGACTAAGTATGAAATCATGGGGTGCTCTTTTTCTGGATATTTCAGGCGTGCTACCTCGATCATCTTCTCTGAATAATCAACTGCAACAACACTTCCATCCCTCAGATATCTCTCGTAAAATGGTATCATAATTCCAGTTCCGGCGCCAATGTCTAGTATCCTATCATCACTATGAATCCCTAGAAGCTCGGTGATATATTGCACCTTTTCAAGGTTGTGAACGGCGATCTCGTCCCATACCTCAGCCCTCTCATTGAAGAAACGCCTTTTTTTCGGATTAAACTTCGGGTTCATATGTTTGCCTTGCTTCTTCATATTGGAATGACCACCGGTATCCCTCGCACGCTCTCCACATACGCCTCTATGTTGTATACCGCCTTGATATTTTCGGGGGTGATGATCTCATGACCTCCCACGGAGTAAATCATTCCGTCCTTCATCAGGACGAACTTGTCCGAATGACGTATGGCAAGGTTAAGATCGTGAATAATCATAATCGCTGCCATATGGTTTTTCTTGACGATGTTTCTGACTAGATGCATGATCATATGCTGGTTGGACAGGTCAAGACTACTTGTGGGTTCGTCCAGTAAGATCAATCTCGGTTGTTGGACGAGGACTCTGGCTATTTGCACCAATTGGTATTCCCCACCACTAATTTCGTCAACATATTTCAGTGCCAAGCCGTCTAAGCCTAGTAGATGGAGCACTCTTCCTGCCAACCGTAGATCCTTCTCGGTGACGTCCCATTGGAAGTGTGGTTTCCTACCCAATAGCACAGAATCGAACACAGTAGTCTTGGATGTCTCGCTCCTTTGTGCGACGTAACCTATATTCCTGGCGATGTCTTTCTTGCTCATCCGATGAATGTCCAATCCATCCATAAAAACTGAACCAGCTTCTGGTGTGAGCACCTTGTTTATGCACTTGATGAGGGTGGTTTTTCCGACACCGTTGGGTCCCAGTATGGAAACTAGATCATCTTCCTTCACGGCAAACGACACACCGTGTAGGATCTGCCTGCTACGGTAAGAGAAATTGATGCCATTTACCTCGAAGAACATCAATTCCGATACCTCCTGATTAGTAGGTAGATGAAAATGGGTCCACCCAGGAGTGAGGTTATTATTCCTACCGGTATGACCGAAGGAAAAATAATGACTTGCCCAATCCCGTCCGCTGTTATTAAGACAATGGCTCCGACGATGATGGAAAGTGGGATGAGATGACGGTGGTCACTGCCGATAATCATTCGGGTGATGTGCGGTGCAAGAAGACCTATGAAAGCGATTATACCGAAGAAGGAGACAATGAACGCGGATAGAACAGAGGATAATACCATTCCCACGACCCTTTCCCGCTCCGTATTGACGCCCAATCCTTTAGCAGTATCCTCCCCAGCGTCCATAGCATTGTAATCCCACCTCTTGTAAAAGAAGTAAAGGACAACTGGGAGAAGCACTAAGAAAATTAAAGAGTTCCAAGACCAAGTCGCTTTCCCCAAGTCACCGAAAGTCCAAGCTACAATGTTGCCTAACTGTGAATCGGTGGCTATGTATTGCATGAAGGATAGCCCAGCAGAGAACATGGCGCTGATAGCCACTCCGGCCAGTACCATTGTCTCGGCACTGACTCTCGTAATCCTAGTAAGGAGTAGTATAGAACCGGTCGCCAGCAGAGAGAATAAAAATGCGGATATAGTCGTGACATAGGGATTGTTGATAGAAACCGTGGATGTCATGCTGCTTCCAGCACGTAAAAAGATAATGGCGAAGGAGGCTCCAAAGGCTGCGGAGCTAGATATTCCTAAAGTGAAAGGTGAGGCGAGGGGATTGCGGAGAATACATTGCATTACTACCCCAGCGACGGCCAGACCAGCACCAGCCAATAGAGCTCCGACAATCCTGACCATGCGGATATTCCAGATGACGCCCCCTCTTCCTTCTGTGTTGAAGGTAAAGATGTATCTAACAACATCTGCGAAGGGTATGTTAATAGGTCCATTCTGAGCAGCTATGATTATGCATAAGACCAACAGGAGTAGCCCTACGAGGAGTAAAAGGCGCTTCCGTTTTACAAAGCCTCTATATGTTCTCGATATCTGGTTGCCATTATCCTCATTATCCTCATAGATGTCGAATCCTTTTTGTCCAGCGTGATTCTGGGAATCTTGGTTATTATCCGTTCTAAACACCTTTTATTAAGGAAAAGATTAGAAGTGGTTTAAAAAATAATCATGGCGTAACCTTGCTGCATCCGCTGCCAGTTTGGCTATCTGCAATGTCCGAATAGGTAATTGTCGTTCCTGGATAGAACAGCTGTATTATTTCGTTCGCTTTGTCCTCGAAGTTCCAAGAGTATAATTCTCCGTTGATTATGGATGCGACGTAGTACACGTTAACTAGCTGGTTATCCCAATTTGTGCCGTAGCACTTGTAGACCATGGTTGAATAGATGTTGTTGTTTTTTATTGCCGAAACATCGTCTAGTCCAGTGTTTGTGTTTGTATATTCGTTAATCGAGTCGATAGCATCGCTTAGGCCTATGCTGTCTATGAATATGTAATCTGGGTCGGCGTCGATGAGGGTCTCTAGTGTGATGACGTATGGTTGACGGTTAGGGGCAGGCTCGATGGCGTTGGGGACATTGGAATAGTCAAAGGGCAGATAGTTGCCAGACCCCTTCAGAAATGATGCCCCGCCGTAATAGAACATTCCACAAGCATATGCACTCTCTGTGCCCTCAGAAGGAGCCTTAGACGTAATCTCACCGATCATGTTCGCTATTCCTGTATTAAGTTCAGCAGCTCTGTTCTTCTCACCTAGCAAGGTGCCTAGAGAGGTTATCTGATTATAGAAATCCGCTCCGAATTCTAGGTTGGCATTGACAGCGTACACTGAGATGCCAGTTTGGGTTTGCATATTGTCCGCGGCTGCAGGGTCCTCGAAAGAGGTTATGATGATGCTTGGGTTTAGAGCCAAGATGGCTTCTGCGGTATCGGCTACCTGCGGCAATGTAGAGAATCTTGCCTTGTTAATGAGATAGTATGTCTGATCATTCCGTGTATTGAAAGTACCAGCTGTTTCAATCGCCTGGACTTTTTCAACCGCATCAAAATATGAGATCAACCTCAAGGAGCACGCGCCCATACAATAGATGGAGTCTATCTGTTCGGGAATATTGACTGTTCTTCCTAGGGCATCGGTAACGGTTGTTTCTGATTCTTCGTTATCTCCCTGTTTTGTGAGAATGTAAACAACGCCTATGGCGGCGATTAAAAGTATTGCTATTGCCACGATGGCAAAAACCTTGTTTTTTTCCATTTGGTCACGTCCATTTATCACTAATAGCGTATTACGATTTTTTATTTAAGTAATACTATAAGGTTAATAAATATTTCTAATTGAGTGCACCCTTGAAGAGCTCGCTTCCTCATCCTAGTTTTTGTGCAAACGCATAAGGGTTTGTCATGATTTTGATTTGTTATTGCACGGTCCATAGATACTGTGATTGTGCGCGCATTGTTTATTTCTAAACCTGAAAATTCTCTGTAGATAGGGAATTGGTTGAATGAGCGAGTGGAAAAAGGGGCTAAATTACTTCATTGAAATGACTGAAAAAGGAAAACAGTTTGGCTTTGGGGAATAGAGAAATATTATTAGCCTGTTTGGTGCCGGGGGCGGGCGCGCATCGACGTGTTCCCTCATCTGGAGAACAAACAAAAAGCCCTGCAGAACATCCACCGAATGCTGAAACCCGCTGGCACCCTCATCATCTCTCACGCCCTCAGCAGCCAAGAACTGAAAGCACACCACAACAACGCCTCAACGGCTGTAGAACATGACATGCTGCCCGAAAGGGCTGAGATGAAACAGTTGCTGGAGCAGACAGGATTCACCAGAATCAGCATCAAGGACGAGCCTGGGCTCTACCTGTGCATTGCCCATAAAGCCTGAAACTTCGGTTTGCTGCTAATTTTGTGACTTTTTATTTATTTTATCGTTTTTGTTGCCGTATTGGTCTGGGTGATGTCAGGGACGGTTATCGGAAAAAGTATTAATTCCAGCAGTGAATCGACATAACATTGAAGGTGTGTTTGGGTTATGGTTAAGGCGTTGATTGTTTATGGCACCCGCTACGGGGCAACAGAAATGACTGCAAACGAGATAGGGGACGTTTTCCGCGGCGAGGGGTTAGACGCTAAAGTAGTTAATCTCAAGGACGAAAAAGTCAATGATGTAGCCGATTACGGGCTTGTTGTAGTTGGCAGCGGAATTCAGATAGGCAAGTGGACTAAAGAGCCCGAAAAGTTCCTGAAGAAGCATCAGAAAGAGTTGGCAAACAAGAAGGTTGCACTTTTTGTCTGCTGTGGTGCTGCGCAACCAATAGATGAAAAGGGTAAAGACGAAACAAAAATGGAAGAAGCTAAAACGAAATATCTTAACGAAAAAGCTGCCAAATATGGTCTGCAGCCTGTTGCTTTGGGTTTTTTTGGAGGCGTCTACAACTTCAACAGGGTTTCTCGGTTGTTTAGAGCATTTATGTCATCGATCAAGCCGCAACTAGAAGCAGCGGGCGTCCCAGAAACAGAACCTGGACTCTACGACACAAGAGACATAAACAACATACGCGGCTGGGCAAAAGAGTTGGCTCAGAAAATGAACGCCTAACTGTGTGAACTTTGGAAAAGAACTTGTGCTGTGCTTTCGATTTCCACGAGAAAAGACTGTTTTCAACAATGAACTGCTATTAGACTGCTAATATGTTGCACAAACATGTGAATAAATAGAATACTGCTTGAATTTGTGGTGGTACCGGGGGCTAGCTTCAATTCCTCGTTCAAGCCCTCTTTTCAGGTTTAGGCATGATTTGTAGAACAATTTCGTTTATGAAAAGAAGTAATATGTGTTAAAAGATTTGATAAGGAGGCAAGGTCACGATTTCTTCAATAGTCTGAGAGTTGGATAGCTGAAAAAGATTAAATAATGCCCATTTTTGCAAAAACAGTTAGATATCTGTACTATTTTTGATAATAACCGCAAAAATTAGACGTTTGTACCATAACGCCTTAATTAAGCCATTTTCTTGTATTCAGTAACCTGACGTCGGAGGTGATAAACATGAAAACATGGAAAAAAGCTTTGCTGCTTCTAGCCCTCACTCTAAGTATAGTTTCGATAGCATCCTTTACGGTTTATGCAAAGACACCGACTATGACTGCATCAACGGCAAACCCTGACAATGACAATGTAAACGAGCAATACCCCAATTATACCGGTTCCATAACAGCTCCAGAGGATAACACTGATCAACAGCTTGCAACTCTAGCAACGATCAGCTCAGACCAAGCAAAAGCCGCAGCCCTCAACGACCCAACGGTTAATGGCGGTACAGTTACCAGCGTTTCATTGGATAATGAAAACGGAAACGTAGTATATTCAGTGGATATTGTTCAGGGCTCAACCAGATATGACGTGAAAGTAGACGCAGGAACTGGAAACATATTGTTCATCGATCAAGGCGGCCAGAATGAATTTGGCATCAACGAAAATCTGGAGGACTAGAAGGGTAAATAACCTTTAAGCTTTTGTTTCCCCCTTTTTTATACTAATGGAGCAGGTAATGTTTGAAAGATATCCAAGGAACAAGGAAGAAAATTTATGAGTACATACAAGATCATCCTGGTTCCCATTTGCGAGAAATCGGGAGGAATCTAGACTTGGCGATTGGCGACATACAGTATCACTTGAATATTTTGGAAAAGTCAGGTCGAGTCGTTTCTAAAAGAATGGGGCTTTACAAGCGATTTTATCCAAGCAAAATATTTGGTGAAAGACAAAAAGACATCATAGCCACATTGACGCAAGAGACTCCGAGAAAGATTTTACTTGTACTTCTGCAAAAGCCGGGTGTTAGTCACAGAGAAATTGCTATGTTTGCACAACTATCGGCTCCAACGATAACGTGGCATATGAAACGGTTGATCAAGGCAGGGGTGGTCAAGGAGCACCATGAAGGACGAATCGTGAAATATTACATTAATGGTTCTGCCCGCGAAATTGAAAAGCTTATGAAGAGTTATCACCCACGTTTCTGGGAGAGGTGGGCAGACAGGTTTGCAGAGGTCTGGCTAGAACTGTCAACCTACAACAAAAAGAAGGAGAACCAAAAAAATGATTGAACAATTGGATATAGCCGAACTTCTTAGACTAGGATCAGGATTATTTGCGCTTATTCTTCTAGCAATATCACTACTGGCATATTACAGAAACAGGCAAAGAAGACTCCTTTTTGTTTCAGGCGCGTTTGCACTCTACTTTATCCAAATCATTACTGAACATCTCGATATTTTTCTTCCTAATCTAGAAAATTCGTTCCTGGACTTGCTTTTGGCATTCATCAACTTCATTATACTGTTGCTGTTTTTCCTTGCCATACTAAAAAAATGATACAAAGAGTAAGAGACCTTCAGGAAAAAGCTTGGTGCCGGGGGCGGGATTCGAGCCCGCGACTTCTGGGCACCTAAATTTTAGGAGATTGCTCTCCAGATCATGAGTCTGGCGCCATAGCCAGGCTAGGCTACCCCGGCATCTGTGTTCTTTGCTATCTTGAAGGACAACAGTGAATTAAGGTTTTCTGGATATTCGGCGGTTTCAGTGCTGCAGCTTTGGTTTCTGTAACGTTTTTGCATCTTTGTCGTTCTGATGCTTAACCTGTGCCGTATCTGTTCTACAATAACGGCTTGTTCAGGGGATGTGACTTCATATGAATACTATTTATCTTTAATCAATAGAAACTGTATTATGGTTTAATGCTAATTCTTAAAACCATTACCAGATTCTTATTGCCACTTCTCAAAGGATATAAACTATGCCCGTGTATACTAGTTCTTGGTTTCGAGCATGAGACGATCAAAATTGGAGATCCATATCGACATTCTTCGGGCTCTGGCTTACCATGGAAGATTAAAGCCAACCCACATCACGTATAAAGCTAACGTAAACTGTAGCGCCCTAAAAGAATGCATAGACTTTCTGTTGGAAAGGAATCTGATTAAAGAGCAGTCAATCAGCAGAAGAAAGCAAACCCGAAAATACTACGCCATCACAGACCTGGGCCTAACCGCACTCCGAAACGTGAAAGAAATAAACAAGGCGCTACACGTGTTTGAAGAGCCGAACGTGTCAGGAATCGAGTTTCAATACGAAAGCGAGCGAGCCCCCTTCTAGGGAGCCTCCTCAACTCGTATGAAAAACGGCTTTTCTGTTCCGCTTTTTAGGAAAGCACCTAACTGCGGAGGCCTTTAGCCTCTAACGGTTTTGTGTTAATTATTGAATGTAGTATCGTTGGTCTTCTGTCTTCTTTATTTTGCCAAGAAAGGCTCCTGCAAAATAATCTAGCCACATCTGCTCTTGATAGTCCAAGTCTGCTTCTCCAATTGTCACGGCGTTGTCTTTTGAAAGGGCTCCTGCTTTTCTGAGCTTATGAAGAATCTTATACTGCATCTTGAATTGGAACCCGGAGAGGGACAAGCCATTAACCTTCTTGCTTTGTTGATGTTTTCAGTAGAATGAAAAGACAAGTGACAAATGTTGTGAAAGACTTTTGCCAATTCTCTTTGCGGAATTCCACTGGAATATATTATATGGCTGCCCCTATTTATATCAGGCTATATTTTCGTGTCCTGTGACTAAAAAATCTTGAAGTAACCAATTTGCGAAAGAACGATTGGATTATGCGGGGTTCAAAAAAGAGAGAGACTTTTTTTCTACCAGCAGGTCACTCGGTTTCTTCGCCATCCCACTTCTCTATCTTGAGTTTGTCGTCTCCTACAGAGAAGCTGATCTTCACTGGAACTGCAGAGTTTGTTGAGAAGGGGAACATGCTGTCTTCAGCCAAGTCCACCGGAACATAAATCAGGTATTTGTCGTCTTTTCTTTTGAAGAGTCTACCTTTTGCTGTGTTAACCATGGTTTCACCAATCAAGAAGAATGCTGAAAGCCCGCGTGTATTTAAGCGTTTTATGTGTCTGTTGGCGCAAGTGGACGTTATTTTGACCGTAGGGTAAATTTACTTTATACATTAAAAGTTCAACTTTAAATGATACATTACCCTGTTGCACTTTGAATTTAATATAGGACATTCCTGCATTCAGTCAACTTTTGCCGCCAACATGCCTCTCAAAAAGTTTCTCCCAATCAATCTTAACCATCGCCACAATTATCAAAATCAAAAGTGCGCACGTAATCACCGTCCCCCACAATCCAGACCCGCCAAACACCGTCTCAATCAACTCGATGGACTGTTGACCACTGTAAGCCAAAATAAAAGTCATCAACATCTTGCCTAAAAGCGCAGGCATGAAGGCTTTCCAAAATGGGTAACGCATCACACCCAAAGGAATGAAAAGCAGATCATCAGGTAATGGCGTCAGGGCAAAAAAGAAGATTGCAGCTGGTCCGTAACGGTCAAAGAGTTTCACCATATACTCCATCTTTCTGCGTCTTTCCTCACTAACTACTGCTCTTCCATAGTAGCCTAGCGCGTATCCTGAGAATTCGCCGAGGGCAGAGCCTAATCCGCCGCTGATCCCCACAAAGACGGGATTCAGAACTGCTCCCAACAGGTAGATTACGATCGTGTAGGGTATAGGAAAAACAATCGACACGGAGCCGACGAAGCTTATGATGAAGACGCCAAGGTAACCATACTGAAGAGCAAAAGCCCTCATCTGATCTAGAAGCCAGTTCTCCTCTATCTCCAAGACATGCTGCATGCATTCCCCTTTGCCCAACTTACTTTAACTTTTTTCGGAAAACACCGCTGAAACTGAAGGACAGTTCGGGTTTGGCGCAGACCCCTTTCTGGAAACCGTCAACGCGCCACAGTTATATTAAATGGTGTAGGATGTCTGGAAGATGAAGGCTAAACCGGCTGTAACTAACATCATGACGCCCCACATTCTGTTGACGTTGTGGCCTAGCTTGTTCATGACATAAAGCATTAACGTTGCGATGACCATGAAGGGGGCAGTATACAAAACTTCAGACAACGTGACGCTGAATTGGGACGTTAATCCTACAAGCCCAAAAACGAGAGTAAGCGTCAGCATGTTGTCGCCGATTACGTTGCCGATTGTCAGGTCCTGTTCGCCTGCAAGGGCTGCAGCCACAGACACAGCCACTTCAGGGACAACACAGCCAAGGGCAACTATTGTGAGTCCAACATAGAACTGGTCTAAAGCAAAAATTGTGGATATTGTGAGTGCGCTGGTTACAAGCAGGAATGTGGCGACTACTAATGCGCCGCTGCCCAGCAGTATGTCCACGCTTATGCTCTTTTTGCTGGGTTTAGGTCCTTTGCACTCATCGGCGCTGCAGGTTCCGTTGCGTATGGAGTAGTAGATGAACACTGGATAGAATCCAACAAAGATTGCGCCTATCCACCAGTTAACCATGCGCGTTACTGACAACAGAACAATCATCAAGACGCTTAAGCCAATCATGAAGAGGCACTCTTTGTTTATGGATGAGTTCCTTATTTTGAGTCCCCCGCCAACTAATCCGCAGATTCCTATGATGAGCGGGATGTTGTAGATGTTTGAGCCGATTATGTTTCCGAAAGCTAGGTGCGAGGACCCTAAGCCAACAGCGAACATTGAACTGAGCAGTTCAGGTAAGGCTGTTACAAAAGCCACAAACACGGTTCCTACAACGACTTTGCTTAGGTTTAGGCAGGAAGATAATCCAGAGGCGCCTCTAACCACTCGTTTGGAGCCCCAGTAAAGAATCAATAGGCTCACTGCTAATGCTAGAATGCTCAGGACTAATGTTTCCACGACTATTCCACCGCATTTCAGATAGCAACTCAGAGGCGCTGATATAAACATATCTTTTTAAGAAAAACCAATACGCATATGCAGCAGCAACGTTTTGGGCTAAAATGTAAGAATTTAATAGGCTTGCCGAGAGAATCAAAGGCTGAAGGACAATGAGCAACGGCTTCACAGGCAAAATCTTACGAGTAAACCTAAACAAAGAGACAACATCCTCTGAAACTCTCGAAGAAGTATTCTACCGCCGCCATTTCGGAGGCAGAGGACTCATCTCCTACATTCTCCTCAAGGAACTGGAGCCGAAAATAGATCCTCTGGGTCCAGAAAACAAGCTGATGTTTGCCTGCGGTCCCGTGACCGGCGCGCCCATAAGCGGAGCTGGACGCAACAGTGTAGGCGCCAAATCGCCCCTCACAGGCGCATACGGAGAAGCCGAGGCTGGAGGATTCTGGGGCGCAGAACTGAAACAGGCAGGCTTCGACGCCATCATCGTTGAGGGAAAAGCGTCAAGCCCAGTCTATCTGTGGATTGAGGACCAGAAAGTGGAAGTCAGGGATGCTTCCCGCCTGTGGGGACTTGAAATCAAGAAGGCTCAGGAAACGATTCGAAGCGAATTGGATGACAGCAGGGTGAGGGTGGCTCAGATTGGTCCCGGAGGAGAAAGATTGGTCAGATACGCTTCTGTAGTTAATGACATGAACCATGTGGCTGGCAGATGCGGCATGGGGGCAGTTATGGGCTCAAAAAACCTGAAAGCCGTCGCAGTCAAAGGAAGCAAACGAGTTCCAGTTCGTAAGCCGAAGCGGCTTGGAAAACTTGCCAAGTGGATGGCACAGAACGTGAAGGACTTAGCCTACAGTTTGCAGACTTACGGAACAGGGGACGGCATGGATGCCATGGAGGCGACCGGAAACCTTCCTGTTTGCAACTTCAGGGACGGCGACTTCCCGGAAGTGGATCAGATTTCTGCTGAGGCTGTTAAGGAGCAGGTGCGGGTGGGTATGGGAACATGTTTCGCCTGTGCTATTGCCTGCAAAAAAGAGGTTAAATTAGACGCGCCGTGGACTGTGGACCCAGAGTATGGCGGACCCGAATATGAGACGTTGGCGTCGTTGGGGTCAAACTGTGGAGTATCCGACGTCAAGGCAGTCTGTAAAGCGAATGAGCTGTGCCAAAGATACTCCATAGACACCATCAGCACAGGAGTCACAATCAGTTTTGCCATGGAATGCTTCGAGCACGGATTACTCACAAAAGAGGATACAGGCGGCATGGACCTGAGCTTCGGAAACGCCGAATCTATGGTTAAACTGGTTGAGCTGATTGGAGAAAAACGTGGCTTAGGCGCATTATTGGCTGAGGGCACAAAACGTGCCGCTGAACAGATCGGAAACGGCGCAGAACAGTTTGCGGTTCACGTTAAGGGGCAGGAGGTTCCCATGCATGACCCCAGACTGAAGAGAGGTGAGGCTCTGGGCTACGCAGTGTCGCCGACAGGCGCAGACCACGTTCACAACATCCATGACACTTTCCTGTATCCGCGGCTTCCCAGAAGCTACAACAGCCTAGGAGTCTTGGAGCCTGTGCCAGTTGAGGATTTTGGACCCAAAAAAGTTCGGCTATACAAGATTGTTGGCGAGTGGCGTACCCTCAACAACTTTCTGGTGATGTGCCTGTTTCCGCCATGGAACGTCCTACAGAAGACTGAGATTGTCCGTTGCGTAACGGGATGGAACACCAGCACCTTTGAGCTAATGAAAGTGGTGGAGAGAGGAAACACGCTTGCAAGAATCTTCAACCTACGGGAAGGCTTCACCGAAAAAGACGATTGGCTTCCCCCACGGTTCTTCCAGCCCAAAACCTCGGGCGCCCTAAGCAACACAGCCGTGAACCCTGAAGACCTGCAGAAGGCAAAACTTCTCTACTATGACATGATGGGCTGGACTGAGCAGGGCGTTCCCAAACAGAGCAAACTGGATGAACTTGACATCAGCTGGGCAGCAGACAAAATACCTACACAATAGCCTGCAGGTCTGGTTCAATGTTGGTTTGGGGTTAAAATTCAACTTTTCTCTGTTCCTCAAACTCTCCCACACAGACTCTCTCTTTGGTATAAGCTAATATCCATCAATTTTTAATTAGAGGGTCATCTAAATACAAGATAACATTTGAAGGTGCACGGTTTGCCTGTGAAACGACAGAAATGGAGCGAAGACTTCGGCGAATGGTTCCGCGACGTCCTCATAAACGCGGGAATAATGGATTACCGATATCCCATCAAAGGCTCAGGAGTCT
>CAZYJH010000029.1:0-13589 GCA_964647775.1 uncultured Candidatus Bathyarchaeia archaeon | reverse complement strand
TGAGTTGTTGATTGCTGTGCCCGGCTTTGCGAAGCCGTTTGTTGATGCTTCTGTATCCGCTTTGGGTCAGGTGCGGGACACTGGTGTTGGCGTCAAGATTATGGTTGCTGGAGACTGGAGCGAAGAGGAGCTTGCCCTGCTGGGGGATGCTCGGTTGCGGGATACACTGTTTGGGGGCGGAGTCATCGTGGACGGCAAAGAATGTCTTCTCTTCCTTGGCGAAGCTGACACTAAACGCAGCTACAGTGGACTGCTGGTCATATGGAGCAACCACATTGGACTCGTAAAATTTGCCCGTGAATACTTCCAACTCCTATGGGACACAGCAAAACCAACCTAAACGAATTCTCTCTTGCATATTAGGAGCCTATTAGAGGTACATTGTTGAAAACAGTATTTTTTCTGGAAAAATCAGGCAACGGCAGTGAAGTGTTTGTTTGGTTATTGTTTGTTTCGTTTGCTGGAGACTATTCCTTTGCTGTTCTGGTATGAGCCGCTGTAGCCTTTATTTGCTGCACTTCCGAGACGGTGAAAAACTATCTGCACAATCCGTTCTCCTTCATGTAACGTGACCTCTTTATCGCTGACATTATGCAGATTCAGCGTCAGCTGCCCCCTGAAGCCCGGGTCAACAACCGCGAAGCTTCCGATAATGCCTTCCCGCGCAAGAGAAGACCGAATATACATGTAAGCCGTCACCTTCAAGCCCAGCTCAACGGTCTCCAGCGATGCCACAAGCTCGTAATGTTTAGGCTTCAACACAACATCATGGGCGCATCTGAGGTCGTAGCCCGCAGGATTCAAGCAAGCCGTGACGTCGGAGGGCTCAAGCTTAATCTCGCCCGTCTTCAGGTGTTCAAGTATTTCAGTGTCAGACAGCACAGTCAACATAGCTCACAGCCTCTCATGACGGTAGCCGAACAAAAAGAATCTTTCTATAGGATTCCGAGTTGCTCCAGCATCTGACAAGACCTGCACAAGTCCCCAACAGTCGGTTCCCCGCATGCCCGGCAATCCTTCAGCTCTACCTCCTTGGCGTATGCTTCCAGCGCAGGACGAATCTTCTCGATAGAATGAAAAACAGTAAATAACGTCCCAGCGTGCTTGTGCTCCATCCGATTCAGCATGGTCCTTATGTCATTCCGTAGGGCAGTCTGAGCATACGGGCACGTGATAGACTGAAACTCTATGCCCTTCAAGTAAGCATACAAGACAACCTCCTTTTCGGGCACCATACACAAGGGCTTAACGCGCTGCACAAGCTTCGGATGAATCACATCAAGGACAGGCTTTGACCGCGCAAGCCGCAACGGGTCACCGTGAACAATATTCAGAAGCATAGTCTGCGTTTCATCGTCCAGACTGTGGGCAACAACAAGCTTGTCCACGCCAGCCTCCCGAGCCAAACTGTTAAGCGCCTTCCTTCTGAGCACACCACAGTAGCTGCAGGGCGTCAACCCAGACAATCCCTTATTTCTGGCTAGCTCCACAATTTCATCCAGTTCATACCCAAACAGCTCCTTGAAGGACGTAACCCTGTGCTCTACTCCCAGCTTCCTGCAGTTCTCCTCCGCAATCTTCAGCGCCTCATCCCTGTAATCCCGAATCCCCTCATCAACCGTGCCTGCGCAGAGAACCACATCCGGGAAAGCCTTCTCAATCTTCGCAAGAATATGAAGCAACGTGACGCTGTCCTTGCCCCCAGAAACCGCCACCATAATCCTGTCCCGGGGTCCCAGCATCTCATACTTGGAGATTGTTTTCCGCACCCTATCCTCAACGGTCCTGCAGAAGCATCTACCGCAGAGATTCTCCCCCGAGTAACTGCGACCAAAAACAGCATCTTTCCTTCCACACAGGGTGCACAACGTCATGTTTCCGAATCAACTCGTCTTCTATTTGCCGAATAATCTAAACTTTGCCTTTCTTTTAAGGGCTTTGAGCAGCAGAAGCCGATGCCACAACCAAACCCGCGCAGGAAACATGAACACACATTCAGCTTTTTTCGTTTCTGATGACTAAACTTTCACGGTTACGGAAACGTTTATATCTGAATCTTCCACTAAGTTGATGCTAACTGAACAAAAACCTTCAGAGCACATTAAACAAAAACTAGGAGCAATAAAGATGAAAGTTGCAGTTTCTTGGAGCGGCGGAATGGAATCAACCCTATCGCTGCACAGAGTACTAAAAGAGGGGTACGACGTTGAATACCTTGTTGTTTTTGTCGCCGAAACATGGCCCGCCTTCTGTCACCCGCTCTCCATCATGGAGCTCCAAGCAAAATCAATAGGAATCCCCCTTCTGAAACTCCCTGTTCAAGAACCCTACGAAAAAAGCTACAACAAAGCCATCTCAAAGCTGGTGGAGATGGGCATCGAAGGCATCGTAACCGGAGACATCTACGTTGTGGATGAACTGCATGGACGATGGATGGACAAAGTAACTCGAGGACTCCACATCTCCGTAATCATGCCACTGTGGGAAGAAGACACCAGCAAAGTTTTGGATGAAGAAGTATCCTCAGGCTTCAAGTCAGTCTTCACATGCCTGGGAAAACAGTGGTTCACGGAAGAGTGGCTTGGACGAGAACTCAACAAGACCTCCGTCAAAGACTTGAGGGCACTAGCAAAAGAAAAGGGAATGGACCCCTGCGGGGAGAACGGCGAATATCATACCATGACAATCGACGGTCCAATCTTCAAAGAAAAAATTAAGATTTCAAAATTCAGCAAAGAAAAAACTGACACCAGACTATTCATAAAAATCAGCGAATACTGCCTGAAACCAAAAACTTCAGCCTAAAAACGGTATCGAGCACACCTATAGAATTTAGCAGCCAATTTTTTCAAAGGTTTTAAGAACACTTCCCAGCATATCACACTGGGATGGAGGTGATACGATGATTGGAGCAGTCGTATTCGTCATATCATTCGTCCTGTTTCTCTTGATATCACTTGGAGTCCCAGGCATACCCCCAGGCAATACAATACTAAACGCGCTTGTTCCCGACCTCTATAATTCGGCAGTCGATCCGATGTATCAGCAATTAGCTGAAGGAATCATAAACGGCGTAATCTTCGGAGTCATCATCTGGGTCATATTCACCATAGCAAAGATGTTCTACGACAGAATGCAGGGACCAAAAGAAGTGGTTGTCAAAGTAGAAAAAACATGACAAACAACAAAACTGCGTAACTCTGGAGCACAACAAAAACACGGTGCCTTCAGGGTTCACAATTTTTCTATATCATCCAGCGTAGCAAAACATGTTTAATCTTCTCTACTTGTAGGAGACCGTCTTTGTTTGATAACGGCTGCACATATTAAGCCCATATATCGCTAAACCCGAATATTTCCATTCGAACAATTTTGCCACCGAACTTTCAAAGTTCTTCAGACTTCTTGTACATTAGGTTAAAGCTAAGCATCTTAGATGTAACTGTAATCCGTGACTTCCATGCTTGTTCTGGAGTCATCAGTTCCGAATAGTTTAGTGGACGGAACACCCTTATTTCTTTAGGTAAGCATCATCTTGCACGCGCGACGGTTCGGATTTGAGGTTTAAACTTTAAGACAAAGAAATTATTATTGCCCCTGCAGCCATGAGAGCCACTCCTAACGCCACTGGTAAAGTGATTTTCTCAGCTAAAAAGAGGGCTGCAAATATAATTGCAAAAACTACGCTGAGTCTGTCAATTGGTGCTACTTGAGAGACTTTTCCATATTGTAGCGCTAAGAAATAGAATATCCATGATGCAGCTCCGGCTAAACCCCCAAGAAATATATAACATAGAGATTTTGAATCGAGCGTGGCTGCTATCTGCATTTTTCCTGTAAATAGCATGAGAACAACAATTACTGCAAACATTACTCCCGCGCGTACTCCACTGGCGGTTACAGAGTCTACTCCTTGAAGACCCATTTTTCCAAATATAGCCACAAGGGCTGCTGTTATTGCAGAAAGTATTGCATAAATCAACCATTGCATGCTAAATTTCCCCATTCAGTCGTATCTCTATCTCAATTGAACTGTTTATTAAAATATTTGTTTTGGATTGCAGAAAGGCGCATCGCGTCCACATTGAGAAAAGAGGGGAAATTTGCGGAGGAAGTATAGGAGATTTTGCATCTAGATTGTGGATTCATCAAAACTAAATATCCGTTTTAAATATGATGTAATCATTCGAGAGAATAGTGAGGATACGAAATGCCAATACAATCGTATTTGTCAAAATTGGGTCTTTCCCGTCTCATGCCCCATATGCTGGTCCTGTCCTTAGTCGGCGCCGGGTCAATTCTTATGGCATGGGTCGGCTGGCTAACATGGATCGATATTTCCCAATACAGTAAGGACATCGGCAGCATATTCTTCGGCTCCAGAACAGGCGAAGCCATCAGCCTGGGAGTAGGCATGACTGTCCTACACTACTTCCTGATTAGTTTGTCACTGATTGGAGCAGGAGTGGTGCTGTTTCTAAAAAACCGTATTCTAGCTGTGAGACCAGAACTTAGTTTGCGGACAAAAGCTCCGAAGGTGGATACGCCAACGAGTACGCCAGCATACCAGACCTACAACCAGATCAACAATCAGACTAACAACGAAAGTACTGAACTCAAGTCCACAACAACCAAGGAAGAAACCGCAGCGGCACGAGAAGAAAGGTTCTTTTCAGGGTGCCTCCATCACTTCGGCTATCTTTCAAGCCGCCCAACTGACTCGCCCATTCCTCAGGAGTGCATTCTTTGCCAGCGACTAGGAGACTGCATGGTAGCCACGGTTTACGTGAACAAACTCAGCGACTAATCAAAAGAACTGGAATACTTGAAATAGCCGCGTCTCCTCAGCCTTTTCTGTTTCTGCTTCAGCAAAAGCTTACTTAATGAACAAAAGGTTATCCAGAGAACACTTTTGATATCTCATAAAGCTCCAGGTCAACAGCTTTTCGTTTACCCGCCACGTCCTTTAAGGGAACAGAAACAATCTTGTTTCCTTGCAGTGCAACCATCTGCCCGAACTCGCCCCTGTGAACCAAGTCTATGGCTGCGATTCCGTATCTTGTCGCCAGAACCCTGTCGAAGGCTGTTGGAGAACCGCCACGTTGAAGATGCCCAAGAACCACAACACGTGTTTCAATGTCTATGCACTTCTCAATTTCTTTTCCAATATAGTAGCCTACTCCGCCGAGCCGCGGGTGCCCAAACTCGTCTAAACCTGTCCCATAAACTACTTTGTCGGCTCCTTTGGGTTTCGCTCCCTCAGCAACAACAACTAGACTGAAGGCTTTTCCCCGTTCCAGCCTCTGCCTGATATAGCTGCACACTTCTTCTATGTCAAAGGGCTCCTCTGGAATCAGGATAATGTCTGCGCCTCCAGCGATTCCAGCCTCAAGGGCAATCCAGCCAGTGTATCTGCCCATCACCTCAAGAATTATTACTCTGTGATGCGACTCAGCCGTGGTGTGAAGCCTGTCAATTGCTTCGCATGCTATGTGAACAGCAGTGTTGAAGCCGAAGGTGTAATCTGTTAAACCTAAATCATTATCGATTGTTTTAGGCACCCCAACGCATGGCAGCCCCAGTTCACCCATTTTAGCGGCTACTCCCAACGTGTCATCTCCGCCAATAGCAACAACCGCATCAATGCCATTCTCTTTAACACAATCCAACACCTTTTGGGGTCCACCCTCACGCTTGAAGGGGTTCGTTCTCGAAGTTCCCAGAATGGAGCCTCCTCGGGGAAGTAAACCCGAAATCGTTTCCAAAGTTAGAGGAATAAAATCGCCCCCAATTAGCCCCCGCCAACCATCCTTTATGCCAACCAGCGCGTAGCCATAGTTTCGGATGCCCTTTCGCACCACTGCCCTTATGACTGCATTGATTCCCGGAGCATCGCCTCCCCCACTTAATACCCCAACTTTCACGTTTTCTTCCTTCTAAACTGCCTTGTCCGCGCTTCCGAAAAGTTGCATCTTTTCTCTAACAACTTTCTTCACCTGTTACTGTGTTTGATCAACTTAAAACAGTTGATGTTGTTTTAGAGTGGTATTACAAAATAACCATGATTTCTTGGTCAATTATTTTTTGTTCAACTTTAATGTTTCTAGACGCTCATCCTTTATCCACTTTTGGGCAGGAGCAGGTTCTGTTTTTGATTTGCTGTTTTCATTGAACATTTGTGGTTTTCTTGTTTGTTTTTGGATTATCGACGCGAAAATATGGGACAAAAGACGTCATATACATTCAGAATCCGAATGGTATAGCATAAATTCATACCACAGCATCATAATGGTTAAATCTTGTATTCACAGTTGAAAGCATGAGGGACGCTAGACAAAAAGCGAGTTGTCGCCATGGTAACTTCTGTTGCTAAATTGAAACCCGTCTCTACTCCACCCACCCACCAACGGGAAGCGCTAATGCACATTTTACATGTGGATGACGAGCTGGGCTTGCTAAAAACCACAAAACAGATTTTGGAAACAGTAGGTCCATTTCAGGTGGAAACAGCCAGCTCCGTCAAGGAAGCAATGAAAAAACTAGAGGAAACAGATTTTGACGTCATAGTTTCTGACTATCAGATGCCAGAAAAAGATGGTTTAGAATTTCTGGAAGAACTACGCGAAAAAGGTGACCATATTCCATTCATTTTGTTTACGGGCAAAGGCAGAGAAGAAGTAGCCGTAAAAGCATTGAATCTAGGCGCAGATTTTTATATTAACAAAATTGGTCGTCCCGATACTGTCTACCCTCATCTGTCTCATTCCATTTCCCAAGCTGTAAGAAAGAGCAAAGCTGAAAAAAGGTTGATATATAAAGCTAATTTTGAGTCAGTTATATATCGTATCTCTTCACGGTTTGTTAATCCCGCCAACTTTGACGAGGCAATTAATAAATCCCTTGCAGACATGGGACAAATAAGTGGTGCCAGCCGCGTATACATCTTTCTTGCACAAGAAAACGGAAAAATGATGGATAACACGCATGAATGGTGCGCAACTGGCGTAAATCCTCAAATTGACAACCTCAAGAATGTCCCTGTTGAAGTCGTGCCTTGGTGGATAAAACAGCTTCGAGAGGATAAAGTAATTCATGTAACTGATGTTTTTTTGATGCCTCCAGAAGCAAAGACCGAAAGGAAACTTTTGGAAAAGCAAGACATAAAATCAGTTATAGTATTGCCCATAAATGTTTCTGGAGAACTTGCTGGATTCATAGGCTTTGACAATGTGAAAAAAACTGGAGCTTGGAGCTCAGATGATGTGGCGCTTCTTCAGATCGTTTCGGAGCTTATCGGAACCACTCTAGAACGTAAACAGTCAGAAGAGAGGTATAGAACTGTTTTTGAAAATACCGGCACAGCGATGTGTGTTCTGGAAGAAGACAAGACTATTTCTTTGACCAATAAGAAATTTGAAGAATTAAGTGGATACTCACAGAAAGAAATTGTTGGAAAAAAGTGGACCACCTTTGTAACTGAAAAATTTCTGGAAAAAATGCAGAAATACCACGAAGCAAGAAGAAAGCTAGGTGAAAAACCACCAAAAACTTACCCTTTCGAATACACCAATAAACAAGGACAAACAAAAAGCGGCTTTCTTACAATTGAATTGGTTCCTCAAACAAGTCAATCTGTTGCTTCTATTATAGACATCACGGAAACAAAAAAAATTGAGATGCAACTTGAGGATAGTGAACAGCAGTTTAGGCAGTTGTTTGCGAGTATGCCTAGTGGGGTTGCTGTTTATGAGGCGATTAACGGCGGAGAAGACTTTGTTTTTAAAGATTTTAATGACGCCGCTGAGTGCATCGAAAAGATTTCTCAAAAAGATGTTATTGGTAAACGTGTGACCGATGTTTTTCCAGGTGTGAAAGATTTTGGGTTATTTGAGGTGCTTCAACGTGTTTACCGAACAGGTTTGCCAGAGTATGTCCCCATTAAATTCTATCACGATCCTCGAGAAGTTGGATGGCGTGAAAACTGGGTCTATAAACTTCCAAACAAAAAAGTAGTGGCAATCTTCAATGATGCAACAGAACAAAAAAAATCTGAAGAAACACTGAAAGAGAGCGAAAAAAAGTATAGGACTCTTTTTGATACAACTATGGATGGGGTACTCATCGTAGATAGTGATGGAAAAATCGAGTCTGCAAATCAAGCAGCTGCTACAATTCTTGGTTACCCGAGCCCACAGGAATTATTGAATACGTTTATGGCGACACATTACGTAAATCCAGAGGATAGAAAAACCCTTTTTGAAGGATTGCCTAAAGGCGGCTCATTAAGCAATTATGAAGTTAAATTAAAGAAAAAAGATGGCACACCAGTTTATGTTAAGGCAGCTATCAGCATTCGCAAGGATTCTTCGGGTAAACTTCTGGCTTCAGATGCCATCTTCAGAGATATAACCCAACAAAGACAAGCTGCCAGAGTGTCAAAAGAAAATGAGAAAAGGTATCAAGAAATAATCAATGGAATGAATGACACGGTTTGGGTTATCGGTTTTGACGGCAAATTCGTTGATGTTAATGATGCTGCTGTAAAGCTCATGGGCTATTCTAGGGAAGAATTGCTGTCTATGGGGCCAACAGACATTGATAATGCGTTAACTCCCGAACAGATAAAGGGTCTAATTCAAGGAATGAAAACCAATGAAATACAGGTTTTTGAAACAGCGCACACCACCAAAGACGGAAAGACATTCCCAGTTGAGATTAGCTCAAGTCGTGTAACCTATCAGGGAAAGCCTGCAATTTTGAGTATTGCAAGAGACATTACGGAACGAAAAAGGGCTGTGAAAAAAATTCGTGATTCTGAAGAGCGGCTTAGGTTGTTGGTGGAGAATGCTCCTATAGCAATTTACATGAATGACGCTGACGGCAGATTTGTTGATGGAAATAAGTATGCTGAAGAGTTGACGGGCTACAAAAGAGAAGAATTGATTGGAAAGAATATGCTCGAAGTCAACCTTTTTCTGGAAAAAGACTTTCCCCGAATCATAGAGAGACTGAAAGCAAATCTGTGTGGAGAAAAAACTGGACCCGATACATTAGAATTAATAAAAAAAGATGGTAGCATAATTGTCATTGAAAATGTGAGCATTCCAGTCCAAGGAGAAGGAAAAACTGCTGTCATCGGCATTGCACGAGATGTAACCGAGCGGAAAAAGTTAGAAAAGGCTTTGCATGATAGCATGGAACGTTTCAGACAAGTAACAGAAAATGCTGCTGAGTGGGTGTGGGAGGTAGATGCTGATGGATTGTACACGTTTTCTAGCACGGTAGTGGAAAAGCTGCTGGGATACAAGCCTGAAGAAATTGTTGGAAAAAAACATTTTTACGACCTGTTCCCTCATGAAGAGCAAGAAGACATGAAGAAAGCAGCCTTTTCAGCCTTCAAAGAAAAGCAGCCTTTCCGCGATTTCGTTAACCGAAATGTACACAAAAACGGAAACATAGTATGGTTAAGTACGAGTGGAGTTCCGATAGTAGACGATCAAGGAAAGCTTGTTGGATATCGTGGCGTAGATGTAGACATCACAGATCGCAAAAAAGCAGAGGATGTAATGGAAACAATGGTGAATGACTTGGCGCAGGTTATTGAAAAATTACGTATAGTTAGCAAGGCGGCTAGACATGATGTCCGAAACAAAATTTCAGTTATCGCAAACAACGTTTATTTGGCTAGACAAGGTCTGACTGATAATCACAACGCCTCAGAATATTTGGATGCTGTTGATTCGGCTATTGGGCAGATAGATAAGATTTTTGATTTTGCGAGAACCTACGAAATGATTGGGGTAGAAGAACGGTCTTACATAAATGTTGAAAAGAGTGTCGAAGAGGCAGCTTTACTGTTTTCAGGTTTGGGCGGCGCAAAACTTGAGAATGAATGCCGCGGCTTGACGGTGCTGGCGGATTCGCAGTTGAGGCAGCTTTTCTATAATTTGATTGATAACTCCATAAGGCATGGAGAAACGGTCACCAAAATTGGTGTACGCTGTGAAGAAAAAGAAGATGTGCTGAAGCTGATTTATGAGGACGACGGCGTTGGCATACCAGAAAACGAGAAGGGCCTGATCTTCAAGGAAGGCTACGGCAAAGGCACAGGCTACGGGCTGTACCTGATAACGAAAATCTGCGAAAGTTACGGCTGGACCATCAAAGAAACAGGTTTGCCCGGCAAATGTGCCCAATTCATAATGACCATAAACAAAACGAACAACAAATCGGAAATAGGCTATCAACTTCAATAAGCGAGAGATTCGCACATTTTGAGTTGAATCCAGCAGAACACAAAAGTTACAGAGGAACTTGATTTGCCAACAGCCCACGGGTTGAAAGAATAAAGGCAAAGTTTAAAATTTTAAGAGCAAGAATGGTTGGTTTGTTGGTGACTTGTATGGAGGTACCTTTTAACGATTTCATGAAGCTGGACATCCGTGTCGGCGAAGTTGAAGAAGCAACGCAAGTTCCAGAATCAAGAAATCTGCTCAAGCTCATCGTCGATTTTGGCTCCGAGAAAAGGCAGTCCGTGGCTGGTCTACTGCAATATTATAAGCCTGAAGAGCTGGTTGGAAAAAAGTTTGTTTTTGTTCTGAATCTGCAGAGAAGAAAGCTCATGGGCATAGAATCCCAGTGCATGGTGCTTGCCGCCGAAGACAATGAAGGAAACGTGATTCTGGTCTGCCCCGAAAAAGACATTGCAGCAGGAAGCAAAATAAGGTAAACGGTTTCACAGCCTTCCTAGGATGAATGCCAGAAGTCCAGTTGTAAACCAGATTAGGCTCAGCCTTTTTGTTCGCTTCGCATTTTTTCTGGAGTAGTCTCTGAGAAGCAGGACAGAGGACACGATCAGTCCGACGTCTGTTAGGATGACTGGAGGAAGAAACCAGTCTGAAACAAGCCCCCACAACCACGGTAACGGGCTGAGGCACACCGCCAAGACAGAGAAAACCGTTGCAGCCACTGCTGCTGTTCGTTCTCCATACCTCACCGCGATTGTTTTGATGTTGTGGGATCGGTCTCCTTCAACATCCACTATCCCTTTTGTTACTTCTCTTCCAGTGTTTGACAGAAAAACTATTGCAACAAACAGCAAGGTCCATGTTTCAATTTGCCCTAATGCTAAGCCTCCGTAAACAAAGGGGATTACAACAGTTGCGCTGACCAAAAAATTTCCTGGAAGCCCTGTACGTTTACCTTTCGTGATATATGTTATGGAGATGATCCAGGCCATCGCCGCCAACAGAAGGCTTGGCGTGTTAGTTCCGAAAGCTGACACCAGTCCTATTATGCTCAAGATAAGAGCGAAGAATAGCGCCTCTTTTGGGCTAACGTCACCTCTTGGAATTGGGCGGTTCGGCTCGTTGATGGCGTCTATTTCTTTGTCATAGAAATCGTTTATTACCATGGAAGCTGCAGTCAAGGCAAACGCGGTTACAAACCCTAAAAGGAGATTGACTGTGAAGTTGAAACTGGAAACCAGAGAAGCCCCCACAATCACTGCAAACCCCATCATTATGCAGTTCAGCGGTCTCATTAACTGCAGGAACCCCATCAGCTTTCCCAAATGTTTTCAACTCCGTATCGCGTCAAATTCATGCATAAGTAAACATGTTACGGTTAGAGACCAGTTACAACCCTGAAGCTTTTAGGTTTATCTCTGAATCACAGACCATAAACATTCAGGAGATTAAGCTAACAACTGTGCTGCCTTTTGAGCCGTATCGAGTGAGTTCAAGACGTTTTCGAGAAAAAATTTGTTTCGAAAAGTTTAGAGAAGATTTGAGAAAAAAATCTTTTTTTAAAAATGGGGAATTTATTTCAGTCTTTTGTATAGCTTGTTGTGGTCAACGCTTTTTTCCATGAATATGCTTAGGCGGTGATTGTTGGTGGTCATTGACAGTAGTTTTGTTTCCTCGCTTTCCACAATTATGGTGTCTATTTCGCCCATTTGAAGTGCTTCTGTCATCTCCTGTGCTGTATCAAAGGTTGTGGAAGAAAGAACTGCATAGTCAATTATCTTTGTGGGGTCCTTCAGGTCGATTGATGCCGATTTTGAGCCTCTTAATATGTATCCAATGATTCCTTCCTGATCCTTGATTTCCTGTAGCGTTTCATGCAGTTTTTCAGTCTCATTTTCTGTATCGTCGGTTTTGCTGTTTTTTACGAGCATGTGCATACCTCTATACCGCTGGTGAGACTTTCACCAAGTCTCCCTTGCTGATTTCAAGGCTCTTGCAGAGCTTCTCTGGTATTCTGATCATGTTTTTTCCTTTCACGTTCTGATCATCAATCTCTTTCACTTTGCATACGGCAGCGTTACCGCCAAAAGTTTCTATATGAACTTGGCTGACGCCATCTTGCATGTCTGGTTCTCTTGTTATTGCAGCTTTCACGCGGGCGCGGGGGTCGCTGTTTTTTGTCCATTCGGTTAGTATTTCTGTGTCGATTTGCACCGAGTCGCCAGCGAAGAATCCGGTGAGGGTGTCGACGACTAGTTTCTTTTGGGTTGAGGTGGATTGGAGGTGGGTAGAGTCAAAACTCTCCAATGTTTTGATGATTGTTGGAATTATCACATGTGTTATTGCGTAAACGTGAGCTTTGTCCGCGTTTTTGGATGTTGCCAGAACCAGGTACATGTCGTTGATTTTTGATAGTGTTAGATTGCCGTTTTTTCCGGTGATTTTGAAGCGTTTGAGGTCGCCGATGGCTTTTGCTTTTTCTTTCAGGTTTTCAAAAGCTTCCTGTACATTGTTCATTGTTTGTTGGTCGGTTTCTTTGTTTCCATTGATTATGGTTCCGGTTTTTGTAAAAATGAAGGAGTTGTTGATGTCAGGGTACGCCTTCTGGATTTCGGTCATAGCGCTGTTTAAGGCAATAGCGTAGGAGTCCCTGTTCATTGTTGTTCACGTCCTGCCCGATCTACGAGATCTTCAGCAGAATTCTTTCGGGAACCCCGTCGCTTTCCAGCACCAAGTACTTGAGTCCTTCAGTGTCGCCTATTTGGTCAACCCAGTTCAGTGCCTCGCGTGCCTTCTGTAGTACCAAGAGTCTGTCCTGTTGGCTGCGAACGACCTGTTCGATGGCGGTTAGTTCGTGGAATGGGTTGGCGTCTAGGATTACGCTTAGGTCGCCGACGGTTATTTCTCCGAGGCTGCTTTGAGCTGATTTTTTGCCAGCGAGTTTGAAGACTACTTCGCGTATCTTCTTTGACCTTTCAGCTAGATTCCGTATCGAGTCTAGTCTGCGTAGGTATTCGCCGAGGATACTCTTTGTCTTGGATATATCGCTGTCCATAGACTTTGCTATGTCGACCGCGGATTCATATTCTTTTAATTCAACTACCATATTTACACCTCCGAAGATGGTGAAAGAGGGAGGATTTCCCTACCCCCAAGTTTTCTAACTAAGCTCTGCTCCGTGGTTTTATGCAGTTCCAGTGTAACTGAATTTGTTGCCCTTCGAAGAGAGTAGTTCAACTTTGTAAGCGCTACCTGCAGACAATGAGCCAGCAATATCTACGACAACTGAAGAGACGGAGCCTTCTACGTCAAATGTTACATTACCAGTAGAGTTGGTAGCAG
>CAZYJH010000028.1:8548-13612 GCA_964647775.1 uncultured Candidatus Bathyarchaeia archaeon | reverse complement strand
GCGTCAGCCCAGGCAACGAAATCAGCGAGTCCCTTCCCCAATCATCAAACCAGTGGTAACCGGCAATCACAGACTTCTTTCCGGTTGAAGCACGATAAACAATAAACGAATCCGCAGCCTGAAGGAGCCACCCCATCCAATCTTCCATGTCCGAGATAGTGTGGCTTTCCCTGAACTGCGCCACTAAACCTTTACGCCGCTCTAACTCCGCACGATATAACCCTTCAATGTCTTCTGTTCCTTTGCCGAAAGATGAAAAGAGGCTCTGGGCTTCGTCACTGTTTCTTCCAGCCACAGCAAGGACATAAAACCGTTTCGTTTCGTTTGGACCAACAGAAAAGCTGAAGAATCCGGGTCTAAATTGGTCGTCGACACTGCTCTCGCTTCTAGCTGCGTCAGATCTAAAGAAGAGTTTTTCGACCCACCAGCTCTCCTCCACAAAAGAGCCGTCGTCGCTTGATGCGAGAATCAGGGATGAAAGTGAATCTGACGTCTCAATTATGGCGGTTTCTCCGAGGCGTTTCTGAATGAAGCTCCACGGCAGAGCATTCTTGTTTGTCATGCTGTAGATGTGCCTTGAGTTGACGAGCGGCGAAACGTTGACAGACAGTTTTTGTTCTGACGGATTAGAAACTTGGTAGATTACTGCTGCCGCGTTTTTCATGTAGGGCATAAAAACTGTTTTCTGGAGCTTAACCGTCTCCACAGCATACTTGAAGGTTGGAAGGGGATCTAGAACAAAACTGGAGAGAAAACGGTAGCCTTCAGGGTACATAACATCACGGAACTCGTTTGCGCCGAGAGCATAGGTTTCTGCTCCGAGTTTCAGTTCCTCATCAAGTTTTGTTAACAGAACCCAGCGGTTTATGGGCGGATTAAGGGCTGCAACAAGGAGACCATGATATTTTCTGGTGTTGACCCCCAGAACTGTGGAGGAAGAGTATCCGCCTAACCCATTGGTTACAAGCCATTCTCTGCCTAACGCCTCGTTAACGTCGGAGAGAACATCTCGCCCAAGAGTTAGTTCGGGTAAATCCACGTTTCTTGACATCCCGTCACATTTAATGCATGAGCTTGGCTATGTTTTTTCCTGTACTCACATTGAAGTGTTTAGCCACGGTGCTACATTTGCTCCTCAACAGCAATGCATGAGGAACTGGAAGCTCAAGCTCTGTAAGGGTTTCGGCGTAGCCCATACCCTTCGCCACAACCAAATCCACAGAATTGTAAACTTCTAGGAACTCGCTTGAACATTCGCGGGGAAACAGACCAACAGAATCTGAACCCGTAGACATCACCCTGTCCGCCACTTTGTCCATTCCAACAAATTCGGCATCTTCCAACAGGGCATCGTTAATTATCGGACTGGCTTTAACTGCCACCGTGACATGGGCGCCAAGATTCTTCAGCTCTTGGACAAGCAGCGTGTCGAGCGCCACTTCTCCAGCGTTGTCTGTTAAGTAGAGGACAGTTTTCGCCTTCTTTGCCTTGTCGAAGATTTGGGGAATCTCATCCAATGCCAAGTCATTTTCAGCCTGTTGAATCAGCTTCTCAAGGTCTTCGAACTTGAAGGGGTTGTCGGGCATATCAAATTCCATGATGTTGCCGACTATGGCGGATAGACAGGCCTTCCTGAACCGTAGCTCCGGCGAAGTTTCCTTCTGGATGATGCTTTTGGCTAGGGGAACAACTTCTAGAGCCTTTTTGTTGCTGAGCTGCTTCTTTTGTTTGTATGGGTCAGGGTTGCCTGTTATGTTTCGTATCAGCCTGTCCCGTTTTGTTCCTAAATCTGCGGGGTTGGCTGTTGGCTTGAATTCTTCAGCCAAGAAACGTAGGACTGCTGACATGGTTTTGAATTGTAGCGCCTTGTCGTCTGTGGCTTCTTGGATTTGAAGGTAGCCACGATTCAGAATACAGGAAATACATCTGAGTTCAACTTTCAACCATAATTTCCCCTAACAAGCATCTCTAAAGTGGTGTACATGATTTTGAAACCAATAATTCACGCCGTTTCACTTAGGGCGTCTGCAAAGTCCATAAGCACTTTACGCGGGTCTTTGGCTTTCACTATTCCGCTGGCAACCAGAACTCCCATGGTGCCGAGCTTCAACGCGGCAGCTACATCTTCGCCCTTTGTTATTCCTGCACCGCAGAGAGTCACCGCAGAGGGGTTCACATGCTTAACAAGTGCAATCATCTCAGTGACCGCGTCAGGTTTAGATTTGGAAACTGGAATTCCAGTTCCTATCAGTTCAGGCGGCTCCAAAGAGATTATGTCAGGCTTAAGTGCGGCGGCAGCCTCGCTCACGGCAGCGTTGCAGGTGCAAACCACAGAGACCATTCCAGCTTCACGTGTTCTTGCTACTATGTTTTCGATGTCGCACAGTCTTAGTTGCTTTTCCGCGTGGTTGATTAAGGTCCCGATTGCACCAGCCTCTTTCACGGATTCTAGGAGAACATGTCCCGTGGAGCTGCCCGGAAGTATAGGGTCAATATGCTGCGAAAACACTGGAATTGAAACAACGTCGCAAACGGATTTTATGTCCACGAATTGGGGAGCCACACCAATGGTAACTCCTGACTCGATGCTTACTTCTTCTGCAATTTTTGACAGTTTGACCGCTTTTTTTCCAGTTGCTTCATAATATGTCTTATAGTTCACTAGGATGATTGGCATCTTAAGTTTCATTGTGTTCGCCACTATTAGCTACACGTAGGGAAATTAAAGGTTTAGCGTAAGGAAATTAATGTTTCCTATCTGTAGCTCTTGATTACAACTTAAGAACAGAGGCAAGGTCACATCCTAGTCAGCATTTACATTTGTTAGAACTTCTCTATTTCCGCCGCTATACTACGCAACCTTTGTGTGATTGGATGCTCTGTTTTTTCAAAAGCGAAGAGGTATTCTCCTCCAGATTGCAGTACATCACATGAACAGGGAACAAGACCAACGATAGGCAACTGGTGTGTATCAAATTTGAGGTGGCTTTTCCCTGACAAGATTGTTTGGGGAACTTTGTTAATTATGATTCCCGTCTTTTTTTCATAGAGTTCATAGAGGTCATTTATCATCCTCTGTGTTCCATCCACATCCGACTTGTCTATGGAAGTCACCACCAGCACCATGTCCGCCGCTACAATCGTGTTGATGGACGAATATTGAAGTCCCGGACTAGAGTCACAGATCACATAATCAAAATCCATTTCGTTTAGAAGAGAGTTTTTGAGCGCAAGAAGCCTGCCCAGAGCTTCCAAACCCCATTTCCTATCCTTGGATGACATCTCCCTAATGGCTACTGTTGAAGGGTCAGCCAAACCAACAAACAGCCGCCCCTCTTTTACGTAAGGGGGGGTGCATTCCGTCAGAATACTGTCTATCTTGCAGGCTTTATTCAGGTAATCATTCACCCAGTAGGGCTGTTCATTCTTGAACGTGGCACTGAGGCTGGGGGCTCGAAGATCTAAATCCAAAAGACAGACCTTTTTCCCTTTATCAGCGAAGATCGTTGCCAAATTCACAGATAACAAAGTCTTGCCAGTTCCGCCCTTATACGAATGAAGCGTTATAATCAAAGACCATTTGACTCCTCTGCGGCTATCTCGAGGTCTGGACAGTAACGATGCATCGAATCGCCTTCAACATATAGTTCCACCTGTTTTCATATATGAAATATGTGAGTTCCAGAATCAGACACACACATTCATTCAGAAACAAAAGAAGAAAAAACGATAACAAAAATGGCTGAAGTGACAGTTCGTTACGAGAATAGAAAACTCTTTCTAACTTCGTTAACAGAGATACTTTCCGACCTTTTCCGGCGGAGTGAAGATGAAGCGACCCATGGGAGGAAAAAGAAACGCCAAGGTTATAGGGCAAGTGAGGAAGCCTAAGCCCTACTTGAAGGATAATCCGTGGGTTCTGAAGCTTCTAGACGATCCCAGCCTCGCCGCAGACGTGAACTACAACATGGACCAGCTCGTAACCAAAACCAGAGGAAACAGGTTATGTGTAGCATGTAAGGGCGGCAAGTTCCTGTGCGGCAAAACACGGTGCCCGCTTGTTGTCCGATTCAGTTCCTACTTCAGGTCTGCCACTCTTCTTCAGAGCACCGACCTGGATGGGGCTTGTCCACCAGGGGTTTTTGTGGGTCGAATCGGCTATCCTTACGTTTATGCGGGTCCTCTTGTTCCTCCCATCCACGAAGACACAAGCCAATTTGACCTGCCCGAAGCATGGTTTGGAAAGTCCATCGACGAAATTGTGGGCTTCCGCTCCTTGCTCGTGAGAGGAAAACATAGGGTTCATGTGAAAAAGTTTGAGGAGTCAGGAAAAATCATGGACCAAACCATCGATTTAGCTTTGTCAGTTAACCCCGTTGACGTTGAGTTGAACCTCAAAAAGAAGCCCGCCGCCGCGCTTGTTCTTGATGACCAAATTCAGCCTTTTGGACCTTCCGCTCTCCTCAAGAATATGAGGGTTTCAAACCCCAAGTGGGATCACCACATCCAGAAAGCCTACTTCGACGATGACCTGAAAGCCTCCGAGGCAGTCACAACACTATTCCAGAAAGGAACAGTGGTCACAAAAATTCAACGCGCCTTCAGTGTCGGCGCCTTTGGAATGAAGGAGCAGAGGCGTTTGGTTCCCACACGTTGGAGCATAACAGCTGTGGATAGCATCATCTCGAAGGACATGATGGAAAAAATCAAAACATTTCCTGAAATCAACGAATACCGCATCTACGAGTCCCGCTATCTGGACAACCAATTCGAAGTTTTGATGATGCCCAGAGAGTGGAGCTATGAGGCAATGGAGGCGTGGTATCCTGGAACAGTCTGGAACCCAAATGGCAATAACATACTCCTCTTTGGGGACTGGGAAAGCTTTGACGGTCGCACAACCTACGCCAGCATCGGAGGCTGCTATTACGCTGCTCGTTTAGCGGTTGGAGAACTGCTTATGAAGGAGCGGAGGCAGGCGACGGTAGTTGTTTTGAGGGAGGCGCACCCCGGCTACATCATGCCTGTGGGAGTCTGGCAAGTACGAGAGAACGTGAGAAACGC
>CAZYJH010000028.1:0-8538 GCA_964647775.1 uncultured Candidatus Bathyarchaeia archaeon | reverse complement strand
AAAACCGCACAAATACAACACACTAAATGAAGCTTTGACACACATCGGCAGCCAGTTCCAGATTCCCGTGAAACAGTGGATAGAAAAAAGCAGCCTACTAAAGAATGCTCTGTTCCAGAAGAGATTAACAGATTACGTCAAGCTTTAGATGCTCTTCCAGTAATCGTTGTGGCTACGAAAAATCTATTTTTGTGGAGTGTGATTTTTTCTAGATTTTTGTACTATCTGTATGTTACGTATTGGTGGTACTGAAATAAGCATTAAAATGCTTACGAATTAATCATGTTCATTAAACAATCGTGTTCTGGCGGTGTGTAGAAACGAGAAAAAGAAATGAAGTTCAGGTAGTGGCTAAGATTCTGCGAGTGGCAGCCAAAGGCTCCAACGAAGGGGAGATCATGGACAGATGTAAACTGGATTCTATGACAATGGAAAACTATCTGTCAGCCTTGGCAGAATTAAGCCTGCTCACAGTGGACGACAGCGACGAGTTGAATTACCGAACCACGGACAAGGGATTAGAGTTCCTCAACACTTATCATCAGCTCAGATATCTTCTGTGGGGCAAAGAAAACGATTTCCTGCTGGTTCGGCTTCTGGGACAGATGAAAAAGAAAGAACAGAATCCATTCTACGTCAGCTAAAGCAGGGTGATGCTTGGATGACCGAGGAGAGAAAAGAGTTTGATGTTGTCGCCGACATCCTGCGGGTGGCGGCTTTGGGCTCCAAGGAATCCGAGATTATAACAGGATGCGACCTAGACCGCAACAGCCTCGAAAAATACATGCCAGTTATAATGCTTCTGAAGCTGATAAGCGTGAAGAAAGAGAACGAAAACTTTTACCAAACCACCAGCAAGGGGCTAGAGTTTCTGCGCTTTTACCATGGTTTACGATGGCTCCTGTGGGGCGAAGACTTTGACTACGTTTTAGTCAACACCATGAATAAGCTGAAAAAAGAAAATAAGCCATACTACGTAAGATAACAAAGTTTAGTTTTGCTCAAAAAACTCTGCAAGCTTCCGGCTCTCTGACCTACGCAGAACATCAGCACATTTCTTGGGCTCCAAAGCTTTGAATTCCAGCCCCAAACTAGTCAAGATTGTCTGGACACCTTTAGCTAAACGCGGAGCCACAAGAACGCCCCTAAGTTCCCTGTTCGCCACGGTCTTCACGAAGTCAACATATTTTGCCAGTTGCAGCGCCGCATCCCGTCCTGCGGTCCTTCTTTTGAGTTCAACAATAACCAGCCTTCCGTCTCTGTCCACACCATAAACATCCACAAAGCCGGGTTCAACCTTCTTCTCGTACGATATAGGCGCGAAGCCCTCCTCAAAAAGGGATGGATCAACCAGAATTGCCCTCTGCATGTCCGACTCGCTGGCGTGCAAAGAAAAATCTCCCCGGTCAATCAACCTCATGGCAGAAACGAGGTAGACCCTATCAAAGGATATGCTGACCGACTCGACGGGTTTACGGCGGACAGCCCGAACACGAAGAGTCTCCCCCTTTACACGTGTATGGAATAGGCATCCTGCGGGCTGCCAGTTAACAGGCTCATATCCGCTGGGGCGGTGAACCAGAACTGAGCCATCCTCTTTGATCATGACTATGCGTTCTCCGGGCTCCAGTTTTGAGCTTGCCCGTCCCTTGTAGTCCACCCAGCAGTTGCCCACCAGAATCACGGCTTTCCGCTCTGAAACAGCCGCCTTGATGAATTCTGCCGCCTCTTCAACAGCTGGATTCTCTAGAGTAGCAACGGGCTTTCGACTGGACACAATAACCGCCAACAAACTTTAGAAGAGCAAGATAGATAAAAGTTCTGAGAAGCATGCGGGAATGGAAAGCGAAACGGGGAACGATGCGGCACTATGATAGGCAAGCCGCAATTTATGATGTGCAATATTTGGGGGAACAGGACGCCAAAATAGAAGGCATCCTAAACAGCATAGAACTCAAGCCAAACGAGGCGGTTCTAGATCTGGGATGCGGAACAGGATTTCTGTTTAGGCACCTCAGCAAAAAAGTGGGGCTTCTGGTGGGTATAGACCTGTCCCAGAAGGCTCTTCAGGAAGCAAAGAAACGCACAAAAAACATGCCAAACACGGTTCTGGTTCGCGCAGACGCAGACAACATTCCATTCCCCGACCGCACATTCGACAAAATCTTCGCCATAACCCTACTGCAAAACATGCCGGACCCCACAATAACCATCTATGAGATGAAAAGAGTTGGCAAACCTGAAGCCACTTTTGCAGTAACTGGGCTGAAAAAGAAGTTCACACCAGAAAGCTTCGTTGACCTACTTGAGAGGGCAGGGCTGAAGGTCGTCACGACAAATACGAATCAGCAACTGAAGGGACATGTTGCAGTTTGCACAAACCGTTAGGCAGGAACTGTAGGCTTTATCTAAAAGCTTCCACGCATATTTTGTAGATGAAACTGATGAGCAGAGAGGCCTACCGCGAGATTATTCAGCGCTTAATGGATATTCCCAGCCCCACAAGGAAAGATGTGGACATCATTAAGCTGAAGGTTGCAGGAAAACACATCTTAGACAAGGTTCCATCCAACTCAGAAATAATACAGCACCTCAAACCTGAAGAAAGCGCCAAACTGCTCACTGTTCTCCGAAGAAAGACCGTCCGCACCATCTCCGGAGTAACCGTAGTCGCGGTGATGACGAAGCCGTCGCCCTGCCCCCAAGAAGAACCCTGCGCCTACTGCCCCGGCGGACCTTCTGTAGGCGTTCCTCAGAGCTACACTGGTCACGAACCAGCAGCCCTGAGGGGGGCACAAAACGAGTATAACCCGTATGCTCAGGTTAGAAATCGCATCGAGCAGCTGGAGGCTATAGGGCACATGGTTGACAAGGTGGAGCTCATCATCATGGGCGGAACCTTCCCCAGCACGCCCCCAGAGTACCAGGAAACATTTGTTAAGCAATGTTTGGACGCCATAACTGAACAGAAGTCAGTTTCTTTGGATGCGGCAAAAAAGCTGGCGGAGACCAGCCGAATCCGCAACGTCGGAATCACCGTAGAAACTAGACCAGACTGGGCGAAAGAGGAACAGGTGAACAGGATGCTTTCTATGGGTGTAACGCGGGTGGAGGTGGGTGTCCAGAACGTTTACGATGACATTTATGTGGGCGTTAACAGGGGTCACCGAGTAAAGGATGTTGTAGAAGCTACGCGCATAATGAAGGATGCGGGCTTGAAGGTTGTTTATCATCTTATGCCCGGTTTGCCGGGCTCAAGCTTCAAACGTGACCTCGAAGGATTCAAGGAAATTTTTGCGAATCCCCAGTTTAAGCCGGACATGATCAAACTGTATCCCTGCTTGGTAATTAAGGGAACAAAAGTTTACGACTGGTGGAAGAGGGGAGACTACCGCCCCTACACCACAGATGAGGCGGCTCAGCTAATCGCAGAACTGAAAAAGTTTGTTCCTCCTTGGGTCAGAATCATGAGGGTTCAAAGGGACATACCGGCCCAGTTGATTGAGGCTGGAGTTAAACTGAGCAACCTTAGACAAATCGCTTTAGAGAAACTTGGAACAGAGGGTATGCGGTGCCGTTGTATAAGATGCCGGGAAGTGGGGCACAGATGGCTTAAGGACAAGGTGAAACCTGACCCCGACAAAATCGAAATCAGAACAATAACAGAAGAGGCTTCGGGCGGAACCGAAGTGTTCATTTCTGCTGAGGACCCAGTTAACGATGTTCTGCTCGGTTATGTCAGGTTACGTATTCCATCAGGAAGCGCAAGCAGACCTGAAATAGTCCCTGAAAAGACGGCGATAGTCCGTGAACTCAGAGTTTATGGTCCCTTGGTTCCAGTCGGGAAACATGTTGCAGGGGCGTGGCAGCACAAAGGCTACGGCAGCATTCTCTTATCTGAGGCTGAACGAACAGCCAAAGAAAACTACAGCCGAAGCAGGATTGTTGTAACAAGCGCCCTAGGAACAAAACCGTACTATATGAAGTTCGGCTACAGCTATGATGGACCATACGTATCCAAGCAACTCAGCTAGTATCCAATAACTTGTTTTGACTAAAATGTGAGCGCATGCAAGGGTTTGCTGAGGCTCCTGCACAGGCAAATTGAGGAATGTCAAAGATGAAACTTTTTCGCTCTAGGTAAGTTTCATTCCTGTGCCTGAGTCTTTTCAGCCCCTTGCTGTTCTCAGGTTGTTTTACTTCCCGAATAAAAAAAGGGAAGGGGAAATTTTGGTAGTTGTGTGGCAGGTCTATTTGCGAGATTTCATTATTGCGTATATAGCGAGCAATAGTGCTATGATGACCAGCACTATTAGTACTAGGAGGTATGTTGTTTGGTTGGCAATGCTATCTTCAACGCCAGTCAAATCGCATGGTGGTGGTAGTGCTGCTGCTTCAGAGACCGTCAGGTATGTTGTTTGTGTGGAGCCATAGTATGCACCAGAGCCTGTGAATGTGGCTATGATCATGTATGTTCCTGCGTTTTCAGGGCAGAATCCAAAGGCGAAGTTGCCATATGAGTCACTAGTAGCTGTGCCGAGTTCTGTGAACGACATGTCAGGACCGACTAATTCTAGCCTTACTGGAACACCGGTTGCGTCGGCTGGGCGCTCAAAGTTCTTCCATACGTAGAGCATCCATTCGCTCTGGCTTGCATCAGATACTGCGGGAACTCCATTCGGGAATCGTATTTGCAGATTAGTGTCTGAAAGACAGCCTGGAGACACATCCATCACAGTGCCTTGAATGGTAACGGATGATCCTACTTCAGCCGCCTGTGCGCTTTCAACAGTGAGTACGCTTGCACCCTTGCCAACAGCATACAGTCGGTTGTCGTATGTGTCCATGCCTACCATTACGCTGTCGCCCATGATTCCACGTCCTCCCCAACGGGTTGAACGGAACAAACCATCGGCTTCCCAGATCACATCGCCAGTTGTTGCGTTGAAGCAATAGAATGGTGCACCACGTGGCATAGGTTCGATAGCAGAGTGTTCCATGTGAGCTGAATAGAGTTTGCCGTCAACAATGAACAGGAAGAATTGCCACCAGTTATTGGCGAACAGGTATTCCTGGTATGGGTCTGTTGCTTCGTAGCTCCAAAGGACAGTGCCGTCAGTGAGGTCGTAGCAGTAGATTACTCCGCCAGCACCAGATGAGTAGAGTTTGCCTTCCCAAATAAATGGTGGGCGCTCACCCAACTCGGTCCAACCATAATAGTTCATGTAATATTCAGGTTCGGCTGGACCCCACATGTAATTGCCGGTGTCAGTGCTGAAGCAGTAATATTGTAGAGTATCATGTACCCAAAAGACCGCAGCGCCATCCGCCAAGCTTATACAGTTGAATTCGATTTGTATGTTACCTTCGGCCCACCAAGCGGGTGCATTCCAAGTTTTATAGAACAACAAATCTCCTTCTTTGCCTGATTCCAAGCTGAGAGCCCAAGTTATGATTTCTGTTTGACTGTATTGCAGACCGAATACCTTGTCACCTAAAGCCATTGCACGGACGTTATTTAACTGTGGATCGCTTTGGAACGTAAATTCTGATATGTATGCACGCTGTGTCGCTTCTGTTGGTTCTCCAGTTATGGGGTCAACGTCTGATGCGTTGTATATCGCATATCTTGTTCCATAGAAGGAGCCTGCTGGAAGCCAGCTGCCCGGAGCGGGGCTGTTTGAACCGAAGGGTTCGATCATGTCTACCATGCTCCAGATATATCCTTCACCAGTACGATAGTTGAGGTTGACACGATAGAGCCAGCCGTTTTCATCATATTGTGTTGTGCCAGAAGGCACGTTTGTCACTGTAAATTCTTGATTTCCAGTATATGGGTCAAACGCATACCAAGTAGAGCCGATGGTCACCCAGAAGTAGGCGTATACAGCATGATGGTTGTATCCTCCCCACCTCAGATTCTGGGCAAAGGATATCGTTCGGTTGTCTAGAATGGTTTTGGTCCATAGTTCTTCACCGGTACGCACGTCTACAGCAGTATAGAGAACAGGTCGGTCGTTGGTGCGGTGGTTATAGATGAGTATACCGTCGATGATTAGTCGGCTTGTCCATTTGCCTTCATATGCATCTCCGTGACTGAAGGACCATTCAGGACCTTGCTGGTCCGTAGCAGCTCCTTGGGCAACACCTTCCATTCCGGCAATACCTCCCAGCGTCATCTCTTTTGTCCATAGAATGTGTGCAGTCTCTGGTGCCTCTTCGTTACCCGCAAGTACTATGGGAGCCGTGAAGCTCGCTTCCAGCCAGTTGCCTGTAACGGCAGCCCATTCTCTAAGCTGTGCATCTATTGGACGAGTCCAGTATTCCTGTGGCAGAGAATGGCCAGGGTAATACTGTATTGCTTCTTCTTGTACTACAAGTTCAACTGGTGCGCTTTCACTAGCTAGCATAACTGTACCAATGGGAATACCTGGTGCATAGTTGTCATCTCTTGTCGCTTGTTCAGGGAAGTGTGCCGTACAAATGTATAGACCAGTCTCAGTAGGCAGGTAGGTTTTACCTGTTCCTCCAGTAGAATCGGTCTTGATGTCACTAATTGTGTCGATTTGGCCGTCAGGTCTCTCAATGGTTATGTATAGGCCTTCCCAGCCCATTTTTGCAGCATACAACTGCTGGAAGATTCCGACGTGAAACAGAACCCACTGATTGACTCCTACGGGGTTAGGGACAACTCCTAGGAAAGGATATGTTTCCTGAGCTGCTTGTGCGGTGGCAGAGGGTATAGCAACGATTACTGCTGAAATAGTGAATACTAGAATTAATGCGATTGCTGATATTTTTGTTTGATTTTTCAGTTTTAACATTTTTTATCTCCATGTTTGTTTTTACGGTTACCTCTTTACCGTTTACTGGTAGTTAAAGTGTAGTAAGTCGGACTACGACTGACAGACCACAAATTATTTAACTATAAAAAGTATACAAAAAATATAGCGTAGTCACGGAGGAATGTCAATTTTTAATAACGGAGTAGAGGTTTTACAAGGTTTGGGGCTAACTTCTTGTCAAGCAAAAATTTACTTGGCGCTTTGCCATGTTGGATGTCTAGAAGCAAAAACCATTTCAAAACACACATCAATAGCTAGACAAGATGTTTATCGAATAACCTCAGACCTTGAACACCTAGGGTTAATTAAGAAAGTAATCAGCCGACCAACCAAATTCAGAGCAACACCACTAGAAAAAGGAATTTCATTTTTGCTCAAACAGAAACATAAAGAACTTGACACAATAGAGTCAAAGACCGAAAGCTTACTTACCGAATTTGATTTCAGCAACGAGGAACAGGCGACAGAAAAACCAGAATTTGTTTGGGTTCCTGGAAAGGAAGCTTTCTTAGATGAAATGGAGAATGCCATTGAGAACACTCAAACATCCATAGACATGCTGAGCTCTTACAAAAGATTCTCAAACATTTCCATCTTTTCTGAACCACTTGAAAAAGCATGGTCTAGAGGCGTCAAATGCCGCATCATTATTGGTGAACCTGAAAAAAGCAGAGCAGCAGAAAAAATTTTCGACTTCCTCACTAAGGGTTCCTGCACCAAAGTCAGATTTATTCCGTCTACTCCAGAAACTGTGATGAACATCTATGACCAGAATGAAATCTTGCTCATCACAAACCCAAATGCCAGAATAGCAGAGTCTCCTGCCTTATGGTCAAACAATCAAAGTTTAGTGTCTGGAATGCAAAAATACTTCACATTCCTTTGGACTGAGGCACTAAAAAAACCGAAGTATAACATCGATAGTGAGCAAGATTAGTTTATTTTGAACTAACAGGCAAGTTCAGTTACAGCACGATGGACTGTACGTCCTCAAACGACTTTAACTGAATCCTTTAATAAACGGGTCGAAGTAATGGAATATGTTTTCAGCATCTTCCGCTGAGGAGAACAGGGACAGGAGAAGACAGGATTGAGTGACGAGTTTCCGGGTTACAGGGGACAGGCATTAAAACTTTTGAAGAGCGTGGGAGCCGAAATCGGCGATGTTGTTCGTGTAACAAAAGATGGAAAAAGATGGGAGGGCATCCTTATTCCCCGCTCAGAGATTGGGGACGAGCATCATATCGTAATTAAGATGAAGAGCGGCTACAACGTGGGAGTCCACATCGACCAATCGGCACAGGTAGAGAAGGTGGGTGAGGGCATCAAACCAAAATTTGAGCCTCCGCCCCTTCCAGAACAGAACCAAAGTTTGCCCCGAATAGCCATCGTAAGCACAGGAGGCACCATAGCCAGCAGAGTTGACTACAGAACAGGAGGTGTACGCGCCGCGCTTTCCGCCAGCGAACTCTACAGCGTGGTTCCTGAGCTTTCAGAAATAGCCGTCGTGGACACTGAAATTCTGTTCAGCATCTTCAGCGAAAACATCACATCAAAACATTGGATTGAAACCGCAAAAACGGTTGCCAAACACATAGAAAACGGCGTAGCAGGCGTTGTGGTAGCCCATGGAACCGACACGTTAGGGTACACTGCCGCAGCCCTAAGTTTTGCTCTCCAAGACCTGCCTGTG
>CAZYJH010000027.1:0-14067 GCA_964647775.1 uncultured Candidatus Bathyarchaeia archaeon | reverse complement strand
GCGTAATGGTTGTTGCGGGGATCCTTTCCGAAGGCGACTATGGCCTAGTTGCAATCGCTTTGACGGGTCCAACCCTCATTGGGATATTCAGAGACTGGGGCGTAGACTGGGCAACAATAAAGTATACTGCACAATACCGGGCAGAAAACAAAGAAGAAAACGTGAAAAACGTGTTGGCTTCTGTAGTGATTTTCGAGATTCTGCTAGGATTCTCCTTGTCTATCTTTTCCTTTTTTGTTTCAGGTTACATGGCAACTGCGCTAGAACGACCTAACATTGTGCCTCTAATCCAAATAGCCTCCTTCACCATCTTTGCTGAGGCTCTTATGAAGGCAACTCAAGCCGCTTTCACTGGTTACGAAAAAATGGAGTATCACAGCGTAACCTCAATAGTTTTGTCCACTCTCAAGGCAGGATTCATGATCACCCTTGCAGTCGTAGGGCTTGGAACCTATGGGGCGATTGTCGGAACCACAGTAGCATATTTGATTGCCGGAGTAATCAGCCTGCTAATCCTTTACGTGACAATCTATAAGCCTCTAAAGAGGCAGTACCTCAACAAACTGGAACTCTTTGCAACATTTAAAACATTGTTAAAATATGGGCTGCCCTTGTCCGTTTCAGCCATTATTGGCGGTTTTCTAAGCCAATTCTATAACGTTCTTTTGGCTATCTACTGTTCAGACTTGGTAATAGGCAACTTTCAAGTCGCACTGAATTTCGGTTCTCTTGTCACGTTTTTTGTTATGCCTATCCTTACTGTGCTGTTGCCTGCCTTCTCTAAGCTTGATTCACAAAAAGAACGGGAAACGCTGGGAAATGTTTTCCAGTTTTCAGTGAAATATGCTTCTCTTCTGATTGTGCCTGTAGCCTTTGTGGTTATGGCGTTGTCTCAGCCCGGCGTGTCCACAATTTTTGGGGCAAAATATTCGCATACGCCGCTCTATCTGGCGTTATATGTTGTCACTTTTGTTTACACTGCTTTCGGCTATCTAAGCCTTGAAAACATCATAAAGAGCCAAGGAAAAACTGATGTCAACATGAAGCTAACCCTCATAACCTCGGCGGTAGCGCTTGTCTTGAATGTGGTGTTAATCCCAACTTTTGGGATACTGGGTTTTCTTGCCACAAACATTGTGTCGGGAATCCCCAGTTTGATCATAGCGCTTTGGTGGATAAAGAAAACCTACAGTGCAACAATCAACTGGGTTTCGTCAGCCAAGATTCTGTTAGCCTCCACGCTCGCGGCAGTAATCACTTACGTGGTAACGTCGCACCTAGTCATATCCAGCTGGGTAAATCTGATTGTGGGGGCAGTAATATTTCTGGCAACATATTTAGTTGCAACTCCAATGATGGGCGCCATAAACAAATCAGACTTACACACCTTCAAAGAAATGGTGCACGGGCTTGGACCACTTGCGCCCCTCTTTGTTCTGCCGTTGTCTCTTATAGAACGGCTGACCAATATCTTTCAAAGAGACTAGATGTTAGAAGGACGAAAGTCAATGAATCCAGAAGTTACGGTTTCTTCAGTTTTTCACGATACTTTCTTCGCAGCTTGGCAATTTTTGGGGCAATAACTACCCTGCAGTAAGCCGCTTCGGGATGACGCTCAAAGTATCTTCTGTGGTAATCTTCTGCTCTGTAGAAGCTTTTGAACGGTTCAACCTGTGTTACTATGGGACCGTCCCAAACTTTTGATGAGTCAAGTTCTTCAATAACCTGTTCGGCGACTTCTTTCTGCTTTTCGTCATGGTAAAAAATGGCTGATCGGTACTGGCTGCCCACGTCGGCTCCTTGCCTGTTCAGTGTTGTTGGGTCATGGGCAGTGAAAAAAATCTCCAGAATCTCCCTGAAAGACACCGTGTTTGGGTCGAATGTGACTTGAACAACCTCTGCATGTCCTGTGGCTCCTGTACAAACCTGCTCATAAGTTGGCGAAGCTGCTGTTCCGCCAGCGTAACCCGATTCAACGTTGACTATTCCTCTTATTTCTTGGAAGGCGGCTTCTATGCACCAGAAACATCCTCCGCCAAGCGTGGCAACCTCCACCGTGCCTTCATGTTCAGCTTTCATAATCAACCAATTCTACACTGTTTTGGAGCCGCTTAAGTTTTCTCTTAACAGCTTTTTTGTTTGTCTCAGAAGTCGGGTAACTTGCATTCCTTGAGCACTGTCGTTCGGAAGGTTAAAACATATAAGAGTTAATGGTATGAGAAGAAACTCGAATGGGTGAACTCTTGAAGCTTCTAGTCAGCGTCGTAAACAAAACAGAAGCCCTTGACAGCATCAAAGGAGGAGCAGACATACTCGACGTCAAAAACCCGAAGGAAGGCTCCCTAGGCGCCAACTTTCCCAGAGTAATCAAGCAAGTCAAAGAAGTTACACCAAAAAATCTTGAATTAAGCGCAACAATCGGCGATTTGCCGAATCTGCCTGGAACAGCCGCTCTTGCAGCCTTGGGCGCCGCCGTTTCCGGAGTGGACTATGTTAAAGCTGGGCTTTTCGGCGTCAAAACCTCTGAAGAAGCAACGACGCTGATGACCGAAGTTGTCCAAGCAGTGAAAGAGTATGACAGCAGCTTGAAGACAATCGCTTCTGGCTACGCCGACTTCAGAACTGTTGGCTGCGTGAATCCTCTGGAACTTCCCATGGTTGCGCATAAGGCGGGCGCTGATGGCGTGCTGGTGGACGTTAAAGTGAAGGATGGAAAGAGTAATCTTTTCAGTTTTCTGACAGACGAAGAATTGAAGGAACTTGTTGACGATGCTCACGGCTATGGTCTGCTGGCTGCGCTTGCAGGCTCTTTAGATGCAATGGACATTCCGCGAGTACACCGTTTAGGTGCGGATATCATTGGGGTTAGAGGAGCCGTTTGCACAAAAAAAGACAGGATATCCGGCAAACTTGAACAAGAAAAAGTGGTCGAGTTTGTTAAGGCAATCCGCAAATTGTCGAAGAACCGCTAAACAGTAACGTGCGTGCAGACTGTTTTTTTGTTTTTCAGAATCCGCCTAATTCTCTCGGGGTAGCCGCCATTAACAACATAACAATCCATTTTTGTCTTTAGAAGAATTTTTGGCACGGTTTTGTCAACGCTTGTTCTCCTGTTCCAACCCTGCAATTCTTCAGCAGACAAATCCTCAATCAGTTTGCTGTCCGAGCTTGTTTTGGGGTCTTTGGAGAATATTCCGTCCACGTCAGTGACCAACAACAGTTTTTCTGCATCTAGTAAGCCAGCGATGTAGGCGGCTATGCTGTCCGATGTTACATCCCACGAATGCTCCAGAGGGTCTTCACGGAACATAAGCTGTGACGGCAAAAAAATCGGCAACGTCCCCGTCTTGGAGTTACTGACCTCTTCTAGAGAGCAAGACACATACGCGTTTGGGGTGATGTCTGACAAGAAAAAACCGTACTGGTCCATGGCTAATATCGCCATTTTATGCGAGACCGTGTTCGAGAGCCCATACGCCTTGTCAAGGTTTCTTACTGTGTCCGCAAATTCGCCTCCACCAGGCACAACTAGGATTCTGTGGGCTTCAGCCAGAACACTTAACTCCTGACATAACCTCGCCAGCTTGGCGGGTTCTTCGGCTAGGCTTCCGCCGACCTTCAAGACTGCTTCCATGTTACAGTTTTTCCCTCCAAACTACTTGCCACCATAAGCGCCACACCAACCGATGGAGACACAACTGCTGCTTCACTGCTCAATAATTCCTTCATGTCAATGATTTGTTTAAAGCCTGCTTTCTCTGCAGCTTTTTTTGCCAAAAAGTTTCTGCCAAGCCCCGTAACCACCGCCACTATCTCCTCTTGAAGGGACGGTTTGATTCGTTCGTAAACCTGCTTCAAGCCTCCAGCAATCTGCTCAACCTGTCTGTCGTAAACAAACTTTGCCATAGCCACGATTTCCTCTTCAGTTAACATGTCAATGTCCGCGCAGACAACCCGCGCCAACCTAGCCATTGTCTCCTTTCTTGTTTTTCCTCGTCCATCACATGTTTCGGCAGTGTATTCATCTTCGTTTATGTGGTCGAGAAGCAGATGTACGTCGCCTGACTGGGCAAACAGCTCTGAGGAAACCCGAGTCATAATTCCCCTGACTGGGATGGTGTCAACGATTGCGGCAACGTTTGTTCGCAAAGACCCTGAGTAAACAAGTTCGCCCTTCTGAAGTTTCTCCAAGTCAGTTCTGCCCGCAGCGGCAATCTTCCCGTTAACCACTGGAACAATGCTTGTGGTGGTGCTTCCAACATCAACTACAACACAGTTTTTGGTCAGCTGCGAAACCATCCAGCCTGTTGCAGCCCAGTTTGCAGAAGCCACCTTAAGCGGTTCCCTCTGTGCATCTTCAACAGTCAAGAGGTCCGCTTCCACGTCAAGAACAAACGTTGGCGTATCATCGTAAACCTGCTTTACGCAATCGAGAACGTGGTTGATTCCCTCTTTTTTGGTCATGTAAGCGTCTGACAGCTCAGCGGTTATGGTAACCCCGACTCCGTCCAGCGCAGTTGACTCTGTTACCCTTTTTTTTAGCTTCTCTAAAACTTTTGGAAGCTGCTCCTTTCCCTTCCATATGGGAAAATATTCCATGGATGTTCGAAGCTCTTTTACTGTGCCCTCTTCGGTTTCTATGTAAGCGGCTTTGGTGTTGGCGCCCCCTATGTCTAAACCAAGAACCTTCACCACATCAATCACCACGATACAGCTTTAGAAGCCTCGTTTTTGTGTGATTAAATCCTTTTTCTGCGCCTTCAGGGCTGGTTGAGGCTGCTGCGATGAGAGCGTAAGCTGTTTTGTCTTCAATCGGAAAGGGAGGCGAGACCACATCCTCTAACCTGTATGTTTCGGTGATGATTTCGCGGCGCAAAGGAACCTCTACTTTGGAGAAGAAACTGTAACCTCTGGTCTGCACGTTTTCTGGCAGCTTTCGTCTAACTGCTGCTTCAATTATTGTTTCTGCTGGATTGAAATTTGCAACTCTCCTTAAGCCTACGTAAGATGTTGTAAGCCGCGGGTTAACCTCCACCACAACCGGCTCCTCATTGGTTAATATCATGTCAACGCCGACGTAACCCCTCAACCCGCCTATGCCCTCAACAGCCTTCTCTGCAGCCCTCAAAGCCTCCTTCTTCATGCCGTGTTCGAAGGGAACAGCACCCCCATAATACCCTGACTCTTCGTCCGGTGCCCCTAAAGAAACAAACTGCCTATTCAATGTAACAGCCACTGCTTCCTCTCCCGTCGAAATCACGCATGCGCTGGCTGCCTCTCCCCTAACTATCTTTTGGGCGATAAACTGTTTGCTCATCGACTCTTGTGTCACTTTTTTGACTGCCCCCGCAACGTCTTCTTTTTCTTCGACAATGCTTAAGCCGCCGCAGCCTACGCCGTCCAGAGGTTTAAAGACCAGCGGATAACCCAGCTCCTTGGTTAACTGTTTGATGTTGTCTGTTTTTTCGTGGATGCCCAGCAGAACCGTCTCAGGAACCTTCAGTCCCGTTTTCTTTATTGTTTCGTAGGCTGTCATCTTGTTTGAAACCCGTTTTATGGCGTCAACCCTGCAGTTAAGCGATGTTACTCCAGAAGTTTCTATGGTCTGCACAAGGTTCTCCAGCACCTGACCAGACTCTGGAGCAATCACGTAGACGGCGTCAGCCACACTTGCCAGTTCTTTCAGTCTTCCATAAAATTCGTTGCTGGACGATACTGGAACTATCTGGTCTGCCCTGTTGGGCGGGTTGAATTCTTTGAGTCTTGAGTCCAGCAAGGTTGTGACGTTGTGTCCGGCGGCTTTGCAGTCTGAGATTAGGCTCCGTAGCATGCCGTAGCCTTCGCTGAGGATGCTGCTTGAAAGCTTCTGGTTGGCGTATCCGCCTCCGGAAACATACTCAAGTATCAAAAGATTCAAACTTCACCCTCGCAGTATCTCCTTTGTATTATAGAGGAACCATAATGAAAGTTATTCCTGTGATTGACGTTTTAAATGGTGCTGCAGTCCATGGCATACGCGGCGAAAGAAAACAGTATCAGCCACTAAAAAGCGTTCTATCAAAGTCTGCGGAGCGTCCATTGGATATTGCCTCCGCCTTCAACCATCTGGGATTCAGCAGTCTATATTTGGCGGACTTGGATGCAATACTGCGAAATTCAGCTAACTTCAGTATCTACAGGCAGATCGTAACCCAAACAGGTCTTGATTTGATGGTTGATGCGGGAATAGCCGACATCACTAAAGCCGACAAAGTGCTGGCTACTGGTGTGTCAAGGATTGTTGTGGGCTCCGAGACTCTGGCAAGTTTAGATTTTTTGGGTCAAGCCGTCAAAGCTTTTGGCGCGGACAAGGTTGTGGTGAGTATAGACCTGAAAGAAGGAAAAGTGCTGAGTGCCTCAGAGTCTATCGCCGCGATGGATGCTGTTCGTTTTGCGCAAGAGCTCGGGAAGATAGGCGTCAACCAGATTATTGTCCTGGATTTAGGTCGGGTGGGAACCGAATATGGAATCAACTTGCAGCTTCTAAGAGCCATTCTTGAGACGACTGGAGTTGAAGTTCTGGTTGGAGGAGGAATACGGAGCCTCCAAGAACTGGAGCAACTGAAAAATCTCGGAGTTTCCGGCGCCTTAGTAGCCACCATACTACATAACGGAAAATTACCGGTTGATGAACTGAAATCTGTAGGATTCCTGTAACAGTTAAGAAGATTCGAAGGTGAGAAAGATGCCCTCAGAAACTGCACAAAGAACAAAGGAGATGCCTGAGAAGGGGTTACCCCAAAACACGATTCGCAGCCAACTTGAAGCGAAACTGAGGAAAGACTTTTCCTATTCTTCAGGCAAAATCCTGTGTTCCATGTGCACAAACCCCCACAGCTTCGCCAAACAGATTTACCAGAAGTACCTTGAAAAGAATCTGGGCGACCCAAGCCTTTTTCTGGCGTCCACAGAACTGGAGCAGGAAACAGTAAGCATGCTGGGTTCACTGCTTTCTAACCCCGAAGCCTCTGGAAGCATAGTTTCTGGCGGAACCGAAGCAAACATCATAGCCCTCTGGGCTGCAAGAAACCTTGCCAAGAAAGAGCGCGGCGAAGTCATTGTTCCTATATCCGCACATCACTCCTTTGACAAGGCATCTGACCTGCTGAATCTGAAACTAATCAAAGTCAGGCTCAACAGCCGCTTCCAGATGGACGTGAAAGCCGCCGAAAAAGCAGTCACCTCAAAAACCGTGGCGATTGTTGGAGTTGCTGGCAGCACAGGCTTAGGAGTCGTTGACCCCCTAGGTGAACTTTCAGAAGTCGCCTCAGCAAACAACGTTTACTTGCATGTGGATGCGGCGTTCGGAGGTTTTGTTCTTCCGTTTCTCAAAGAGTTGGGCTATGAGCCTTTAGATTTTGATTTCAGTCTGCCCAGCGTCTCTTCAATCACCGTTGACCCTCACAAGATGGGCTTGGCTCCTATTCCTGCAGGAGGAATACTGTTCAGAGATGCATCGATTAGCGAAGCTATCAGCATGAAGGTTCCCTACCTGTCTGGAGAGACTAAAGAGTCTACTTTGCTGGGGACTCGGTCAGGCGCTTCTGCAGTGGCTGTTTGGGCGTTGCTGATGCACATGGGAAGGGCAGGATATGCTGCAGTTGTTGACCGCTGCCTAAAACTGACTTGGAAGCTTGCTGAGGAAATTCAGCGGACCGATGGAGTAGACGTTGTGACTGAGCCTACCCTGAATGTTGTTGGAGTAAAATCTGACCGAATAGACGTCCATCTGATTTTTCAGGAGTTGAGGAAACGTGGCTGGGCTGTTTCCCTCTTCTCTGATTACCTTCGAATTGTCATTATGCCCCACACTAAGCCCTCACACATCAAAAGGTTACTTGAAGACCTGCAGATGATAATAGAGAACTTGAACTGAAAAGCACACTATGTTTTCCCGCAGAGCCTACACTTCTCTGCATGTCGGCTCATGCACCTTTGAAAGCGTCAAAATGAAGCATGGAACAAACAGTGCCGCTGAGAGGAGAAAAGGAAGCGACGGAGACAAGTATTCGTACATGAAGCCGCCGGAGAGCTGACCCAATGAACTCAGAATGTTGAAGAAGAAGTTTGTGCTGCCAATTATTTTTCCTCTTTTATCGCGAGCCACAAAATCTACCATCAGCGCTTGGTATGCCGTGTTTGCCAGAATCAATGAAACGCCTAAAACGAGGAAGCTTATGGACATGATTATGATGTTTCCGTAGCTAAAACCGAGCAATCCGGGGATGAAGAGGAACCAAGCCACTGTTAATGGTTTTTTTCTCCCAAATCTGTCAATAATTTTGCCGCAAGGCAAAGCCGAAATCATGTTCACAACCGAAAACCAAGCCATCAAGGCTGCCCACTCAAACTCCGCAATCTCGACTACCTCGGTTGCGTAGAAAATTAAGTTAAGGGAGCACATGAACCATGCGAAGTGGTAGATGGCAAAACTTGCGAAAAGGAACAGCATTGAATGAGATTCCGTTTTCAGCGCCTTTATGCTTTCAGTTATTGCTTTGGGAAAATTTTTGACAGCTTCAGTTAATAGGTTTCCTTCAACAGTTTTTCTTAACGTTTCTTTGAATTTGGTTCTCAAAATGGCAACTACAAGGAATGCCACGGTGACGATTAGGTAGGCGATTCGCATCCCAGGAATCAACCCAAATTGGACCGCTAAGACGCCTGCAATAATTGGTGAAGGAACTGAAATGTAATGAAGGAAGTTGATGATGGAGAAGCCTAAGCCCCTCTTCTCTGGGGGTGTCGAATCTGCCACAAGCGCCTGAAGAGCTGGCTGGTACACAAGAAACAGGTTTTGCAGTATAGATGCTATCAGGAAAAACTGCCAGTTGGGGGCGACGGCGAACAAGAAGTAGGTCATCGAGATTGCGAAGGTCATGATGACTGTTAGCCGTCTTCTTCCATGCTTGTCTGCCAGATATCCGCCGGGGATTTGGACTAGTGCCAGAGTTGCGTAGGAGGCAAACCCGATTACTCCTGCGATGAAGGGTGTGCCTCCCAGTCCCTCAATGTACTTTGGGTAATATGTGTAGGGTATGGACGCTGTAACGAGGACTATGGCTAATGTGATTGTGTTAATGAGGATGTTTCCTTTCATGAATGAGAATTCGTTTTTGAGTTTAGCCAGAACTGCCAACCGAGCTTCACTTAAACAAACAGTGCCAAGATATCAAATAAACCATTTTGTACCAACGGTTGAATAAACCATGTTTCCACGGTTTCGGTGGCGTGGCTTCGTCGTTAAGTGTTGCCTGTCATGTGACCAAAACGTATTGTTTATCGTCGTCAAAATTGTACATGTTTTGCCATTTTTGTGTCAATATCTACTTTTTTTGTCGAAAAAGTTTCGTGAATCAGCGCCTCTGTTTTTCAGAAAAAGATGATGTGGTACTGCTGAACATGTTATGTTGGTGTATCTTAGCGACTTAACAAACCTTTTAGGCAAAACGGACGTAACTACGTTTCTACCTGCGTAAAGGAGGAACATGATTTTTGGTCATCACAATACCTGAAACCCGCGTTCCTTTACGTCCTAGTAGGTTATGTTAGAGGCTGAAAAAATATGAGAAGATCAAAAATGGAGATGTACATCGACATCCTCAAGGTTTTGGCTCAACATGGTCCATTGAAGCTGACTCATGTAATGTACAAGGCTAACGTAAACTGCAGTGTCCTGAAAGAAAACTTGGATTTTCTGATCAAACAGAACCTCATCGAAGAACAGACTACGCTCAAGAAGAGAAACAAAACAAAAATCAGCTACGCTATCACGGAAAAAGGTAGAACAGTAATCAGATACTTCAACGAAGTTAACATCGCTCTGCAAATAACTGATGAAATGAGCATTCCAGCGTTGATATACTGAGCTTACCTCAATGGTTCATAATTAGGTCAGAGGGAGGCAGTTTCTCCTCCTTATCTGCCAATTTTTTTCCTTTTTTTAGGCGAGGACTAAAATAAACAAGAACTGCGACGACCGTTAACGCAATCGCTATCGGCAATACCCATTCTAACCTGAAGATCCTGTTCAGCAGGAGCAACGCAACTACAAGCCAGGCAATGATGGCTGCAACTGTTCTAATATGCATCTAGTCATCTCCGTTCATATCTGGATACCTGTGATTGTGCTATATTCTTTCCCATTTTCTTGCAATAAGTACCCTTTTAACGGTTCGCACCTATATGTTACATAATGCATAGCATGCATTACATTGGGCGTTTGAACTGATAAGCGAAAACTTATTCTGGGCGAACAGAAGATTTTGCAGAAAGGATTACACAGAGAAGTTAGCTGATACGTATGAGTGAAGAAGAACAAGAAAAAGCGGTGATTCGAGGTCTTAGAGGCGTTGCTGCCGCTACAACCCGTACTAGTTTCGTGGAACCCTATGGCGCCCTCTACTATTCAGGTTACAATATTGACGATCTTGTTGATCGCGCATCCTATGAAGAAGTAATTCATCTTTTGTTAAACAACAAGTTGCCTACCCAAGCAGAACTGGATAAACTCAAGTCCGACCTTTTCTCCGAAATGAGGCTGCCTAAACCTGTTGTTCAACGGATACAGGACGCTTCACTTAGCTGTCATCCCATGGAAGTCTTGCGCACCGAAATTTCGCATCTTGGAGAATTTGACCCTGAACCCGACGACATGTCTGATGATGCAAACAAACGAAGAGCCATCCGGATAATAGCTAAACTTCCTACAATGATTTCTTTTATTTACAGGACACGCATAAAAGAAGCTGCTGTTACACCTCTCAGAGAATACAGTTTTGCTGAAAATTTTCTGTACATGTTCCGAGGCAAGGCTGCAGACTTGGAAGAAAAGAATGCTATGGAACGGTACATGATACTGCATGCGGATCATGGACTTAACGCTTCAACCTTTGCTGCCCGCGTAACAGCCGGCACGGGCTCAGACATGTACTCTACTATAACCTCTGCCATTGGAACCCTTAAAGGTCCCTTCCATGGTGGCGCCAGCGAAAGAGTGATGAAAATGTGCTATGAAATCAACAGCATCGACGAAGTGGACGCCTACATACAGAGTATGCTGGATGACCACAAGAAAATCATGGGTTTCGGTCACAGAGTCTACAAAACTGAGGACCCCCGATCAAAACATCTTAGGAAAATGGCTGAAAGGATGTGCCAGCAGAGAGATACGTTAACCATCTACAACAAATGCCACAAGATTGAGACCATTGTTTACCAAAAGAAAGGGATTTATCCTAACGTGGACTTTTATGCGGCAATAGTCATGCACATTTTGGGTGTTCCCAGCGAATTCTTCACTTCCTTCTTTGCTTCAAGCAGAGTAAGCGGATGGGTTGCTCATGTGCTGGAGCAGTATGCGGATGCGGTTCTTATTCGTCCCACATCAAAGTACATCGGCGAATATGGAAGAGTGTTCCTTCCCATCGAAAAACGAAGCTAAACATCACAAACTTCTGTTTACAGTCCAACAGCCAGTTCCTTCACTTTCTCTAGGTTGCCAACATCGCTGCGTCTATGGTCTTTGGGTGTTTCCATTATCAGAGGCAACGTGCCCAGCCTGCTTGCTAGTATGTTTCTGAAGCCTTCTTCCCCGATTTTTCCCATGCCGATATGTTCATGCCTGTCTATGCAGGAGTTCAGGTCTCCCTTCGAGTCGTTCAGGTGAACAAGTTTAATCTTCTCAAACCCGATAACCTCATCAATTTTCCTGGCAGTCGCCTTCACAGTCTCCTCGGTTCTGAGGTCGTAGCCCGCTGCAAAGGCGTGGCTGGTGTCAAAACAAATTCCCGCCCTCTCAGGATAAGACAGACGCGCGATAATGTACTGAATGTCTTCAAGGGTGCTTCCCATGCTGTTCCTTGTTCCGGCTGTGTTCTCAAGCAACAGCGTGACGTCTCCGCCACTAACTTTGAAGGCTTGATTGATGCCGTCGACTAATTGCATAAAACCTGCTTGCATGCCTGCTCCAAGGTGGCTGCCCAGATGGGTTACCAAATAAGGAATTTTGAGTTGCCTGCATCTTTCCAGCTCTGACGCAAGAGTCTTCACAGACTTCTCGTAGACCTCGTCTCTGGGAGACGCCAAATTTGGAAGATAAGGCATGTGCGCAAAAACAGGTTCCATATCATGCAATTTTACTTTGTTTGAAAAGGCTTCAGCAGTCTCTGGGGCAAGTTCCGCTGACCCCCACTGTCTGGGGTTTCTTGTGAAGACCTGAAAGGTGTTGCATCCTAACTCGGCGGCTCTATCCACTGCCCTATCGATGGAGCCATCAATTGAAACGTGAAAACCGATTATCAACCAGATTAACCCAGCAACAACTACATTGTGACATTAAGTAAAAACGTTATCATCGGAACTTCTGTATAGCCAGCCGGTGTTGCGGGCGGCTCATCGCTTCGTTATGTTTGTTACTCATCACCGAAACTGCAACGTAGCATCTTCAGTCTGCTCGTCACTTTTTGCCGACTGTAAATATTCTCTTTCTGAATATTACGACAAACAAGGTGGCAGTCAAGAATAGTGGCAGTATTACCCATGATGGAAACTCTGGAATTCCACCGCCTGTGCCTCCGCCTGTTGGAGTGATGTCTCCGTCGTTGGGCCAGCCGTGGCTCTCCCAGAAGCCTCTGTAGCCCTCGTCGTCTGACAGCTCAATCGTGGTAATCCATTTAATCCACTTGTATCCCCACTTGCTTTCAGCCACAAGCTCAAAGGGGTAACCTCTTTCGGGCGGAAGCGTCACATTATTCATCTTGTAGGCGATCATTATGTTGTTGTCGATTATGTAATCCAACGGCAGCGAGGTTGAGTAGCCGTCGTACGCATAGAATATTACCGTGTTTGCGCTCGGGTCAACTCCTGCGTCTGCAATCAAGTCTTTAACCATGACGCCTTCCCAGAGTATTTTTGCGCTCCATCCCTCTACGCAGTGTAATGTGACAACTTTTTTGTAGCTTTGATAGTTGCTGATCACGTGGTCGTAGGTGTATTCCAGTTCATTGTTTACTAGGCCAGTGATGTTTAGCTTGTACGTTTCGATGTCGATGTGTTGGGGTCCTTTAATCGAGTTTTCTCTAAAAGCGTTAATTGATGAAAGGTCCTCTCCTTCGTATTCTCTAATCTCCACTTCGCCGAGGTCGGTAGGTTCGGTTTCTGTTGCATATAACGGCGCTACTGGCACGTTAACAGCAACCGCTAAAATTATTCCAAGCAACAAAGCTGTGACTAAACTCTGTTTAGTGTGCATCTCATCCCCAATAATATGACATACGTCATATCTTATAAACATATCAGAAAAGCGCCTGCAAAACACCAACAAACCTCATTATCCGCCTACAAACTCCGAAAAAAGGCAACACAGAACTGTGTATGCAAACAAGCCAGCCTAAAATCAAAAACTTTTTCTATAATAGTTTATATTCTAAACTCCACTAAACTGTTAAGGGTGAATCTGATGAGTGAAACAGTAGAAGATCGGGTGAAAAAAGCTCTTGAGCAAGTTAGACCACAACTTCAGGCTGACGGTGGTGACATCGAGTACGTTGGATTCGACAACGGCATCGTGAAAGTGAAGATGAAAGGCGCATGCAACGGCTGCCCAATGTCAACCATGACTCTACAGTGGGGAGTCGAAAACTTCCTCAAGAAACGGATACCTGAAGTAACCAAAGTGCAGGCCGTCCAGTAATCAGTCAAAATAAAGTTTGAATCTGCCCTTCAGGCACCTCATTTTTTATTAATTTCATGTTGCGTGTACAAGCGAAGAGCATTCTGCTCAGCGATTCTGTTTTTGCATTATCCGTAACTAACTAATCTATCTAAACAATACTATTTTTGTGGAGTGTTGAGTCATGAAAGTCAAAATCAACAACACCTTCTTGGAACTGGTTCAGGGAGACCTAACCGAGCAGACAACCGATGCCATAGTTAACGCTGCGAACACTGCATTGCAGATGGGCGGCGGGGTCGCAGGAGCCATCAGAAGAAGGGGCGGACCAAAAATTCAGGAAGAATGCAACAGGA
>CAZYJH010000026.1:0-14142 GCA_964647775.1 uncultured Candidatus Bathyarchaeia archaeon | reverse complement strand
CGAAGCCTGTTACTTTGATGTCGTCGGATTCGAAGTATTTGAGGACTCCATTCTCTTTGTCGTAGTTTGGGACGCCATAGTTTCCCACAAGCGGATACGTGAATGTCAGAATCTGCCCCTTGTAGGAGGGGTCTGTCAATGATTCGGGGTATCCAACCATGGAGGTGGAGAAGACGATTTCGCCTGTAACCTTCTTTGCTGCGCCGAAGCCATAGCCGAAGAAGGCGGAGCCGTCTTCCAAAACGAGAACGGCTTTGCCGGTTTCCTTGGGAGTGGTGTTTGTTTTCACAGTTCTAACCTACATTTGTCGAATCTTCATTTTTTGTTTAACATGTAACGCTGAACCGCAGACTTCAGCTGCAAGTCAGCCTCCTCTAGCCTGCTTTTGTGCTCTTTTAGGCTCTCTTTTGAGTGGCTCGTCAACAGTTTACGTGACGTTAACATCCGTTTGACTTCTGCTGGAGCTGGACCGCCCACGGCTTTGTGGCTTTCAACAAACTTTTTGGGGTCAATGGAGTCTTTGATGTCCGCAGGTTGGACGGCTAGGGTGATTCCCGCAACATCTTTTGCGGTCTTATTTAACAGGTCAGGTTTCAGGTTGGAAAGCGGCAGCCCCTTGTCCAGCAAAGCTTTGACGACGGCACCAACAATCTTGTGAGACGTCCTGAAGGGAACATCATACTTTTTGGTGAGCATGTTCGCCAGTTCGGTTGTGGTGGCAAATTCAAGAACTGGTTTACCGAAAACGTTCTTGTTTACGTTCAGGTTTTTGGCAAGCTCAGAAAGCATACCCACCGACGCTGAGACAGTTTCTATGGATTCCCAAAGTTTCGGGGTTAGCTCCTGAAGGTCCAGATTGTAGCCCGACGGCAAAGCCTTCAGTGTCGTCGCAGATGCTACAAAGTTGCCGAGGACTTGGCTCATCCTTGCCCTGATTACCTCTAGGACGTCGGGGTTCTTTTTCTGCGGCATAATACTGCTTGTGAAGGCAAAGCTTTCGGGAAGTTCGATTATCCCGAAGTCGGGTGAGCTCCAGACAATCAGGTCCTCAGCCATCCTGCTGATGTCTATGGCTAGTAAGGTGAGGTCCGCCAAGGTTTCCAATATGAAGTCTCGGCTGCCCACCGCATCTATGGAATTCTCATGGACGCCGCTGAATCCGAGCAGTTCTGCGGTTCGTTCCCTGTTTATTGGGAAGCTGGTGGTTGCTATGGCTCCTGCACCCATCGGACACAGGTTAACGCGTGGAAGCGTCTCCTTTAGCCTCTGTAGGCTCCTCTGCAGCGCATCCACGTAACTGACTAGGATGTGGGCAAAGGTTACGGGCTGTGCAGGATGCAAATGAGTGTAACTGGGCAACAGCGTTTCAATGTGCTTCTCAGCCAACCCAATCAACGAGTCCTGCAACTTCACTATCTGGGTTATCAGGTCATGAAGGCTTGTTCGCAGCGCCATCCTGATTGCGGTTGCAACTTGGTCGTTCCTGCTTTTTGCGATGTGCAGGTTCCCGCCCACGTCTGCGCCGACTTTTTTGTTGACTGCTTCTTCGACGGCTAGGTGAACGTCTTCTAGCGTCTGGTCGAGCGTCATTTTTGGGTCTATTTCGGAGAGGGCTGCTAGAAGTTTTGCGGCTGTTAAGGGTTTGATTATTTGTTGTTCAAGGAGCATGGTTACGTGGGCTTGGTTGATTTTGATGACAGCTTCCAGTAGCTTCTGGTCGCTTTTTATGGATGCAGTAAACTCCACCACATCTTTTCGGGCAGAGCCTATTCTTCCTCCACGCAGCAGCTTAGACAACATTTTTCACCTTTTTACCATGAATTGCGGAACAGCCTAAGCCGTCCGCCTCAGTCTTAGCACTTCTTTTCTTTTTTCAGCTTCTCCTTCAGTATGGTTGCTACCTTTGTGGGCAGCCCCCACAGTTCAATGAAGCCTTCAGCGTAGGCTTGGTTGAAGGAGGTTTCCACCTCGTAGGTTGCCAAGTCCTTGTCATACAGAGACATCGGCGAGGAGCGTCCAGTAGCCCAGCAGCGTCCCTTATACAGCTTCATTTTCACTTCGCCGCAGACGCGTTCCTGAGTCTTGTCAATGAAGGCTTCCAACGCCTCCCTTAGCGGGTCGATCCATAAGCCTGTGTAAACGAGCTGGGTCCACTTTTCGTCTATCAGCTTCTTGAATTCTAGTTCGTGGCGCGTCAGAACCAGTTTTTCCAGGTCTTTGTGGGCTTCAAGAATCACTTCGGCGGCTGGGGACTCGTAGATTTCCCTTGATTTTATGCCCACTAGCCTGTCTTCGATGTGGTCGACGCGTCCAACGCCGTGTTTTCCCGCAATCTCGTTAAGTTTCTCAATCAAGGCTACGGGCTTCATCTTTTTTCCGTTCAGCCCAACTGGAACTCCAGCCTCAAAGGTTATTGTGACGTACTCGGGTTTGTCTGGCGCCTCCTCAGGAGAAACAGTCAGCTCATAGATTTCTTCCAGAGGCTCCTGATCCGCATTCTCCAAGTGTCCGCATTCGATAGAGCGTCCCCACAGGTTCTGGTCTATGCTGTAGGGGTCGGACAGGTGAGGGATTTCGATGCCATTCTCCTTTGCGTAATTGATTTCGGCTTTTCGGGATAGCCCCCATTCCCTGACTGGAGCCATAACCTTGAGGTTCGGGGCAAGAGCCTTAACTGTGACGTCGAAGCGTACCTGATCGTTGCCTTTTCCTGTGCAGCCATGCGCGACTGCTGTGGCCTTTTCTTTTTGTGCGATTTCGACCAGTTTTTTTGCGATCAGGGGGCGTCCTAGGGCTGTTGCCATGGGATATTTTCCTTCGTACAGGGCGTTTGCTTTTATGGCTGGAAAGACGTGGTTGAGGACGAATTCTTCTGTGCCGTCTACGGAGTAGTGGTTTTTGGCGCCTAGGCTGTGGGCTTTTTCTGCGACGTTTTTTAGGTCGGTTTGTTGCCCCAGCTCCATGGTGAAGGTTATGACGTCCACGTCGTATTCTTCCTGTAGCCATTTTATTAGTACAGACGTGTCCAGTCCGCCACTGTAGGCTAATATGATGGTGTCTTTCATTATGTTTCCCAGTTTTCAGGTTGAATATTCGGGAAACGCTTATATAGATTTTGGTCAATATCATAACAAAACGGGCAAAAGTGACCGAAAATGGTCAATTCAATCTCGAAAACCGTCCAAAACCTCATAGACGAAGACCTCTCCCTACAGGACGCCCTGCAAAGAGACTACGGAAACTACAGCGCCATAGCCAGAATGCTGCTGCCCAAAGTCAAAGAAGCCGTAAACAGCGACGTCAACCTCGAAAGCGTGATAACCTCAGTCAAAAGAGCCAAAGCAAACTACACGATCCTGCAGGGAAAAATAACCCGAGTCGTCGCAGGCAGCGTCCTGAACATCCGAACGGACATGGCAAAAGTTTCGGTTGACAAAACAAAAAAGAGTCTGGAGCAGATAAGGAAAACGTTGGCAACCTTCTCGGGCGAATTTCTTCAAGTCATAGAAGGCAACTCTGTAGTCACGCTGATCTCTGATTTGAATTCGTTCAGCAAAATCAGCTCCATCTTCGGCAAGGACGATGTGGTGGATCAGAAACAGAATCTGGCAACGGTCATTATCCGCAGCCCAGACCAGATAACGTCCACTCCCGGATGCGTGCAGGCTTTCTACAATGCGGTTTCGCGGAGGCACATCAACATCGAGGAGACCATGAGCTGCTACACAGAAACCATAATCGTGCTAGCCATGGAGGACGTAAGCAAAGCCTTCGCAGCCCTCACAGACCTCATAACAGAAGCAAGAAGAAAAACAGCCTAACAGTCATATTAGGAGCCTAATAGAGGTTCATTGTTGAAAACAGTATTTTTTCTGGAAACACAGGAGAGAATCGAGTGGTGGACATGCAGATGGGCGCAGTACTATTTAATATTTAGATGAGAGAATTGGAATTGGGTAAGTAAAGCATTGATTTGATGACGGGGGTATAGTGTTGGGACTTAAATCGTTTGATGTTGAGAAAGCCGCAATCGAATTGGTTATGACCGATGATGTGTCAAAAAAGAAACGGTTGGCTAAAAAAATCTTTGACACCGCATACCAAAAGGGAATTTATCCCACGAGCATCCACGATTTCTATATGGCTCGCGGCAGAGGAGAATTCGGTGGTTTCGCAGTCCCTGCCATAAACCTTAGGAGCATGACCTATGACTTGGCTCGCGCCATATTTAGAGTGGCAGAGAAAGATGATTCTGGCGCTTTTATCTTTGAGATTGCCCGCTCTGAAATGGGCTATACCAGTCAGTCGCCCATCGAATACGCAAGCATGGTTCTGGCAGCAGCTATAAGAGAAAGCTATTCCGGTCCAGTCTTTATTCAGGGAGACCATTTTCAGGTTAACGCCGCCAAGTTTAAAGAGAATCCGGACAAGGAAATTGAAGCCTTGAAGACCTTAATTGGGGACGCGATCAGTTCAGGCTTCTATAACATCGACATTGACTCGTCAACGCTTGTTGATGTTTCTAAACCAGACTTGAACGAACAGCAACATCTGAATTATGAGGTCTGCGCAAAACTCACACAGTTTATCCGCAGCATTGAACCCAAAGAGATTACAGTTTCTGTGGGCGGAGAAATCGGCGAGATTGGAACCCAAAACTCGACACCAGAAGACCTCAGAGCATTCATGGCAGGCCTCAAAAATAAGCTGGAAAAGGGTTTGGCTGGAGTAAGCAAGATTTCAGTTCAGACGGGAACAACTCATGGCGGCGTTGTTCTACCTGACGGGTCAATAGCACAAATCAAGCTTGACTTCAGCACATTGAAAACTCTTTCTGAACTTGCCAGAAAAGAATACGGGTTGGCTGGAGCCGTGCAGCATGGAGCATCAACCCTGCCTCCTGAAGCTTTCCACAAGTTCGTTGAATGCGGAGCCGCCGAAGTACATCTGGCCACGGCATTCCAGAACATGATTTATGAATCAGAACACTTCCCAGAAGACCTAAAGAAACGAATATACACGTGGATAAAAGCCAACCTCGCAAACGAGGCAAAACAAGGCCAAACTGAAGAACAATTCCTCTACAAGACCCGCAAAAAAGCGTTAGGCCCCTTCAAGAAAGAAATTATGGGACTGCCACAAAAGACGCGGGATGCGATTGCAGCTGAAGTTGAAACACAATTCGAGTTCCTCTTTAAGCAACTCAACATAGTAAACAAGAGAGCCTTAGTGAATAAATACTGCACACACCAGTAACATCTCCTAAATCGATGCTATGCCAACGAAGCAAATGGGACTCCCCAGCAAGCCAGCAATCATAGTAGGAGCCTAATAACAGCGCATTGTTGAATACAGTATTTTCTCGTGAAAAGCATAGCACACAAAAAGTTAGTTTACTCTTTGACGGATTCAAGTGACACGTTGAAGGCGACTGTTTTGCCGTTATGTTTCCGGTCACATTTCACAGTCATGGTTTCTCCGTCTTCGCTTATGTAAACGACTTTGCCGAAGTGCCCCGCCTCCTGATGGAACACACTATGCACCGGAATCTTCACCCGATCTCCAACCTTAACTTTTGCCATCAACACTTCCTCGCAAACATATCAAGCATGGCTCAAAACAGCAACCACACAAACTTTTGACACACGACTTCTTCTTGATAAGAAAACGTAACTATTAAACATTACCCGCACAGGCAGTTTAGCCCCAAAAATCATCGCTTTCGCCTAAAAAACAGCCCCAAAAACGGCGACAATAAGCAAAGACCTTATCAGGAGCGTCCCTTATTTGGTAGGTGAAGGAAAACTGATGCCTAGAGACCCTGTATGTGGAGTAATTCTGAACGAAAAGACAGCCAAATATAAAATTACTCACGACGGAGAAACATACTATTTCTGCAGCGTAAAATGCAAAAAGAAATTCAAAAGAAACCGAAGCAAATTCGCCGACGAATAGTCTTCTAGCGCACAATCACGCTTTTTGTTACAATACGTTCTTCGATAAACCGTAGCAACTGATAACCGAACAGTATGGCTGCTACGTAGGTGGGCCACAGAATCACTGGCCAATCTCCCGGAATGTAATGCCACATGTTAGACTGGGTAGCAAAAACCTCCATAAGAAACAGAGAAAACAGCCCAGCCACAGCCAAGTAAACCTGCTCCTTAAATTCACTTTTTCTGCCACTCCTCTTTCTGCTAAACATCAGAAGTGCCCATATGCCAAGGAAAGCAAAGAAGAGGATAATCCAATTCTGCGGAAACTCAAACAGCAGATGCATACCCAAAAAACAGAAACAAACTATAAAAACCTTTTTTTCTCTAAAAAGTTCAGATTCACAAAACCCAAACTGTATGCACATTCACGGCTTCACAACCACAAGTTCAGGAACACTCTGCTAAGAGAACGCTTATGTAAAACTGATGCATCAAAGAACCAATGAAGGGACCGTCGGCTAGTTTGGTCTAGGCTCTGAGCCTCGGACGTTCGGGACCCCGGTTCAAATCCGGGCGGTCCCACCAAAACAGTAACGTCTACTTCTTTTTTGCCCGTTTCGCAATCTCCGCGGCGACTATAACGCCTGAGGAAGATGCTTGGATTAGTCCTCGGCTTACTCCTGCGCCGTCGCCGATGGTGAACAGGTTCTCAATCTTTGTTTCGAGCTGGTTGGTTATCTCGAGCCTTGAGGAGTAGAACTTCACTTCGATGCCGTAAAGCAGCGTGTCATTCGAGTATACTCCGGGGCACACCTTGTCTAGCGCCTGAAGCATCTCCTTGATGTCAGAGAGGTACCGGTAGGGCAGCACGAAACTGAGGTCTCCGGGCGTGGCATTCTTCAGTGTTGGAACACATATACTCCGCTTTATGCGCTCCTCTGTTGAGCGCCGCCCAGCCTTCAAGTCGCCTAACCGCTGGATTATGACGCCTCCGCTGAGCAGGTTTGAAAGCCGCGCAATGTATTTTCCGTACGCGATGGGTTCTCTGAAGGGTTCCGTGAAGGCTGTGCTGACTAGGATGGCGAAGTTCGTGTTTTTTGTTTTCCGTTCAGCGTAGCTTTGTCCGTTAACTGTTAAGATGCCATCATAGGATTCTGTGATGACTTCCCCGAGAGGCGAAACACAGAAGGTTCTCACCGCATCGTCAAAGGATTTCGAGTGATAAATCAGCTTAGGCTCATACAGGGTCGAGGTAAGTTCTTCCATAACGGCGGCTTGAAGCTCCACCCTGACGCCGATGTCCACAGGATTATTCAAGGTTTTCAAGCCAAGAAGCTCAGCCTCAGTCTTCAGCCACTCAGCGCCTATTCTTCCAGGCGCCACAATAACATACTTTCCATAGAACTTCTCGCCCTTCGTGGTTTCGACACCCTCAATCTTGCAGTCCTTAACCAGCAGGCTCTTCACGTCTGTGCTGGTTCTGATGTCAACCCTACCCTCCAAGTGACTGCGCATCTTACGAAGAGTCTCAGCACATTTTTCAGTGCCCATGTGCCGAACTTTCTGCTGAACAAGCTTCAATCCAGCAAGAGAAGCCTTCCGCTCCATCTCCTCAAACTTTTGCTGACTCACACCATAAAGATGCCTGGTTGCCCCAAACTTGATGTAAACGCCATCCACATACTTCAGCAGCCTCCAAAGCTCTTCCTCGGTGCAGTACTCGTTAAGCCAGCCGCCAACCTCAGTGGACAAAGTAAGTTTTCCGTCACTGAAGGCGCCAGCGCCACCCCAACCCGCCAACAGGGAGCATGGGTCACAGTTCAGGCAGCCTAAACCTCGGCTGGCTGGGCATTTGCGCTGATCAATGGCTTTTCCTCTGTCCAAAAGCAGTATGGTGAGGTCTGTTTTGTCTGCCAACTCAAGGGCAGAGAATATTCCCGCCGGACCAGCGCCCACTATTATGACGTCGAAATTCAACAGGATTCCTCCTGAAATCCAAAACTACATAGAATAAGTGCCATATATGTGTTGGCTGAGGAAACAAAAACCGAACAGAAGCCCATGTTAAAAAACAGCCAATAAATCCGTTCAACATAACGTTTCCGCATTATAGTTTTCTCAAGATGTTCAGCTTTTGTTTTCTTCTTTTTTGAGAATCTTCTCCAGCAGTCTGCGAAAAATGGGTGCAGCTTCCTGTTCGCTGACAGATTTTGTGAAAACCGAAACTAAGCCGATCTTGCTGGTTTTTTGGGCAAGCAGTTCAGCTAGAACCCGGGCAATCATCATGTTCCGGTCTCCAAGCAGCACCGAGGAGAGGGGCGGTCCAACCAGTTTCTGCTGTTGGGGGATTGCTACTGCCAAGGTGCCCAGCCGGTCTTCGCCTTCACTCAAAAACAGTTGATTCGCGTTTTCTGTTTCAATGTAAACTGCAAAAAAAGTTGTGTCTCTTTCAACCAGTTCTTCTTTGACGATCTTGGCTCTTGTCAACCGCGACTCCACTTCTAATGTTTCGTTAACCTTCTATTTAGATTTTCAAAGTTTGGAAAACGTCTTTACAGGAGATAGCAGCAGTAGACTGTGCTTAAGCCGATTTCCCTGCAGTTTCTGTCCAGTTTTATCTGACCGAAACACAGCGTAGACACTTTCTCGTTTACAGGAGTGTAGATTTTCAGGATTTTCCGTTTGTAGTCAACGCCATCTAGGATGCCGATTCCCAGAAAGTTGTTCTCTTCATCTTTCAGCCCCATAAGCAAGCCCTCCTCATCTCCCTCCCGTATCACCTTAACCTTCTTGCTGAAGGATTTCTCGGCAGCTTTAATCTGCTCTTCAGATACGGATACACTGTTCCTTAGGACAGCAAAGATGGCTGCAACGGTTTCCTCAGCGTAGATGGGGCGCTTTCCCAGCAGATTAGCCAAGGCTTCTAAACGTTTACGAGCCAAGGGAACGCCAGCCCCAAAAATGGAACCTTCAGCTTTTAGCCAGCCAAGAGAAAAGGACTGCATCTTGGCTCCCTTCATGTACTTCTTGTAGCTGAGCTCCCGCAACAGCTTCCTTTTTTCTCTGCTCCTTGGCTGAATCATCTGCGGAGAGTCTACAGCAAAAACCTTGACGCCATGCAAAGCATCCAAAATTGGGGTTAACTCGTTTTCTCGTTGCATCCCAACAACGGCGGTTGGTTCAACTTTTTCTGTCAGCTGAACTTTGTATGCGGCTGCCTCTTCGCCTTCAACCCAGCCGTCAGTGTTTATGACAAGAAGCTCCACGCCCTCCTCAGTCAACCTGTTTTTCAGCTGGCTTAACCCCTCAATGAGCCTGCTTATTGCCCCGCTTGGGCTCGTAGACCCCACAAAAACTGCGTCCTGAGCATTGATGTCGAAGAGGTCCTTCACTGGCTCAGTAACATAGGTGAATCCCACAGTTGAGGGCGGACCCACATCAGACTGCCCTAAATCAGCATCGACAACGCATGTTTTGCTTTTGTTCATCACCGCTTCATTCACAAGAAAGGTGCAGAAGCTTGTCTTGCCCGAGTCCATGCCGCCCACAACCATGACAGTTGCAGGCGCCTTTAGGGAGAGAATCTGCTTTGCAGCGTCCTCCCATGAGACGGGAACGGTTCCCTCGTCAACCTCGTTAACGGAAGCCCCTTTCCCCAGCATCCACTCAAGAGTGCCCCGTTTTTTCACCCAGAGAGGCAACCGTTTTCCTTCCCGGACCACGAATTTCTCGCTGATCCGAAGAGGCGCCCCCAGAATACTTATCTTTCCGGAGATGAGCGTCACGGAGGCGGGACCATCAACCAGCAAAGTTTTTCCTTCATCGACAATATGTTTCATTGTGCATTCTTCCTCGGAAACATTCGACCATTTCTTCCTGCAATTTTTATGGCTGAAACAGTGTCCCTTAACACTCTGCGGTTCACAGACTTGTTTGTGAGCCTGCTTGTCCCAGCTTCGCTGACTACCTCCATCAAGGTTTCTTCTGGCAGAGTTTTATTCAATGAATCTAGTAAAGTTTTTGTGTATTCGGCGGGTCCGTTGCCTATCCGCACCACTCTAACTTCGGCTGGAAACCGTTTTAGGCTGTATACAACAAGATGGGAAGCATCTTCATTGCTTGAGGCTGTCAGGGTTGCCAAGATTTTGTTGTCGCCCAGAACGGCTATGCCATAGGTTTTGCCTGGATCCACCCCGACAACAACTTTTTCGTAGCCCTCTTTTCCCTGAGCGGCAAGAAGCGCCGTGTCCACAACAGTTTCAGGGTTTGATTCAGGCTCGAAAGTTAAAATTTTTGGGTGTATAATCTGGCTGCTTTCGTCTTTGGTGGTTAGCACAACTTTGATGTCTAAGGGAACGGGGTCCCAGGGCTTCAGGCTCAGGAAGGACAATCCGCGTCTCTGCAGTTCGGTCACAAGTTTGTAGTAGGCTCTTCCATGAACGGTTGCAACAGCTATTTTTGGCTTCATGCGGTTACACTTTCCAAGTTCCACGCAGAAGAAACAACTAATTAGAAAAGGGAGAGTCGTATATATGCATAACTTTGAACCCTGCGTTGAATGTCCAGTCCTTCTTTTCCGCTTAAATATGTTACGAAACATCAGGCAACAAAACAGGAGCATAGAGAAGGCTTATAATTCCTGAGGCATTACTTCGCTTCTTGTGCACAGACATTGCCGAACTTCATTCCAACAGGCTGCATTTCGCTTGACAAACTGTTAGGAGGAGGATTCCCCGCTGAAACAGTCTCCCTAATCTACGGAGAAGCAGAAACAGGCAAAACGTCCCTCGCTGTCCAATGTGCAGTCAACTGTGCACGGAGAGGAAAAAAGTCCCTCTTCATAGACACGGATGGAACATTCTCTTATGAGCGGCTGTCACAGATAGCGGAGTATGATTTCGAGAAAATCTCGCCTCTCATGATTATAACGAGACCAGCAACATTTCAGGAACAGTCCAAAGCCATAGACAGCCTAGAAAAGGTATTAACCAGCAAATTTGGGTTGATCATCGTCGACACCGTCACCTCATTGTATCGCGTTGAACTTGACGATGCAAAAGAAACGTACGCTGCGAACCGTGAATTGAATAGGCAGTTGGCGGTTTTGACTCAGCTAGCCAAAACTTGCGGAGTTGCAGCGCTTATTGTTAGTCAGGTGAGAGGTGTTCCTCTTGGAGAAAACGTTGAGATGCGTCCTGTGGCAACACGGGTTCTGAATTATTGGTCAGAAGTTGTGCTTGACATGAAACAAAGCGGTCAAACTCGGGTCATTAAGGTTCTACGCGAGAAGCATCCTTCAATCAAGGGAATAGGATTCGTTTACGTCAAGATAGAAAGCTCAGGAATAGCCGATTACAGACGCTAGAGTTATTTTCTTCCATTATGATTAAGGGATGAAGGAACATGACCGAAACAATAATGATTGAAATCGCCGCCGCCATATGGTTCATTTTCCCAGCCTACTGCGCAAACGCAGCCCCAGTAATCTTCGGCGGCGGACCGCAAATGGATTTCGGCAAAAAATTCTTTGACGGAAAACCCATACTTGGCGCCCACAAAACCTTCAGAGGCTTCCTAGCGGGTCTTATTGTGGGAACGCTGGTTGGTCTGGTTCAAACCATCATCTTTGAGCAGGTTCTTTTCGAGTATGATCAGTTCAGCTACAGCATACTTCTCGGGTTTGTGCTGTCTCTGGGAGCCTTGACAGGCGACCTGATAGAGTCCTTCGCTAAGCGGCGGCTAAACCGTTCTCCCGGCAGCTCCCTTCCAGTAGCTGACCAGGTTGACTTCATCTTGGGAGCGTTCCTCTTCTCCATTCCCGTTTCGCCCCCTTCCCTACAGGCGGCTGTGATTATCCTTCTGATAACAGTCCCCATACACCTGTTAACGAACCTAGGAGCGGCTCTTTTGAACATGAAAAACAAAGGAAAAAACAGGTAAACGTCACGGGGCTTCGGCGTGAAACGTGAGAATTTTACGCACTGAATTTGGATAATAGACCATTTTCGATGAGAATGTAGCCTATGGCGAGTAGAACACAGCCAACCAGAAGGAATCGGTATGCTTGACGAGGGTTATACGCATATTTTGTGCTTCGATATGCTATCATAAAGCCTGTGAAGCCGATACCCATGAAAATCATCGTGAGTATGCTTCCTACAAGAAACTGTTCACTTAGGGAAGGGTAAAAGACAATGACTCGTCCTCCATAAAACCACGCGCTAGCAGGCTGGACCAGAATGTCGTAAATTCCTCCTCCAAGCAGAAACAAGGAAACGGCGACAGTCGCGATGCCGACAAGGAATAGGGAGAGCTTAATATTCATTATTCTCTCGTAGAGTTTCTGCAACCGAAAGGCAAGTGAGGAGACTTGTTTGTCAAACCAGTTCGCCATAGTTATCCATCCTTATTCTTCAATAAGCCCTCTGCAACTTCTTTTGCCCAATATCCAGTGTATGCATTCTCAACAAGCGCTTTTAAATATTCCTTCCAAGAGGCGCCTGTAGCCTGTTTCCAGTCCTCAAATTTCCTGACCACATTCCTGTAAGCCTCTTCGTGGAAGTCGCAGTACTCCTCCACTGCCTCTCTGTCACAGACAAGGCACTTCAAGGCTTTTTCCTCCTCGACTTGAGAGAGCAGTCAGGATTGAAGCACAGGTTCCACGGTCTCTTGCCTTTGAGCCACACCAGAATCTGGGGCCAGCCGCAGGCTTTGCAGCTGTTTCCCGTGGGTTTGATGGTTCCACGCTGAGGAAGAGGAAACGATGTGCTGCAGGCGCCCTTGAAGTAGTTGCTGCAGCCTATGAACCGTTTTCTGGTCTTCCGTGAATATATGATTGTCAGGTTGCCGGTGCCACAGTTTGGGCATTTTCCCACAATCCGCTCCTGCGTCTGCGCTTTTTGGGTGGCTTTGGTTAAGGCTTCACCAATAGGCGCCTCGTTTTCTTTGAAGTGCTCCAGCTGCGGCTTCAGCTGCTCAACAACTTCCTTGAGAACCGTTTCCCGTTTCATTTTGTTGCTTTGTATTTGCTCCATTTTGCCTTCAAGTTCTCGTGTGAGCTGCGCCGAGGTCACCGTGGGAGCATACTTGCCCAGAATTCCGATGACGTCGAAGCCCAACTCAGTCACCACGATTCGTTCATCCGTGACGTAGCCGCGATTGTACAGGGTCTGGATGATGTCTGCTCGGGTCGCCTTTGTTCCGATTCCAAGTTCCTCCATCTTCTTCAGGAGACTGCTTGGATTGTATCGAGGCGGGGGGCAGATGAACTTGTCTTCCCGGGTGACGCGCCTTAGCTGAACCTTATCGCCTTCCTCTATGCGGGGCAGAAGCACCTCTTCGGCTCTGACGTAGGGGGCGTAGTATTCCATCCAGCCCTGCTTCAGAATCCGTCTGCCCCTCAAAAAGAAGCTGTGACCATTCACGTCTAGACGAACCTTCAGGCTCTCCTTGAGTGCATCCTCCCCGAAAACAGCCATGAACCTCCGCACAACTAGGTCCCAAACCCGCTTCTCTGGCGCTCCCAGCGGCTTTTCTGGCAGATTTCCTGTGGGATACACGGCAGGATGGGCAGGGTCTTCTTTGCTGCCATCTCGGGGCTTCAACTCTTTCTTGTCCAGAAGTTTCGAGGCTAATTTGTTGTATTCACGTTTTCTTTTGAGGGAACTAAGAATTTTCTTGTAGCCGATTATGGGAGGAAGCTTCTGGCTGCTTGTCCGCGGATAGGAGATGAGGGCATCAAGGTATAGGCGCTGAGCAATTGACAGGGTGCGTCTGGGGGTGTAGCCGAAGAGGCTGTAGGCTTCCCGCTGCAATGTTCCCACGTCAAAGGGCAGAGGAGGCTTCTGATTGACTCTTCTCACTTCAACATTCTTGACTTCCCCAGTTTTGCCTGCGCAGGCGTTTACAACAGCGTCCGCTTCCGCCCTTGTTTCGAGCCGCTTTTTTTCATACTCAGCCTCAACCACAGAGTTCAGGATTTCAGCCTCGGCTACTATTTGCCAGTAGGGGATGGGCACAAAGCTTCGGATCGCCTTTTCTCTTTTAGCCAGAAACTCTAGTGTTGGTCCCTGCACTCTTCCTGTGCTTAGGGTGGAGTATCTGCCACTCCAGCGGCGCGCAGCCAAGGTTAAGGCTCGTGAAAGGTTTATTCCGTACAGCCAATCCACTTCATGTCGGGTTCTTCCGGCTTCTATGAGGGAAAAAT